>JBDNEZ010000321.1:0-3560 GCA_041690095.1 Anderseniella sp. | reverse complement strand
TCCAGCGGCACCGATGCGCTGATGGAATATACTGCTGCCAAATCCATCTGGGTGGACACGGCGCCAACGCCGAGAATAGCCTTCGGGTATGTTTCGTAAGCTCGTCTCGCAGCCTCTTCAACAGGAGCAGATAGTCGCGCACCTACGCCGAAACCTGTTCAACGATTGAGCACAGCTCAAGTTGATTGAGGTCAAGGGCAGTCAACGGTTGATCATGTATATTTTTCAGACGGGCACGCAAGATTATCCAAAGGAGAGTTAGACATGAACTCCACCAAAAGCTGGCTGCTGGAGCAGTTTCCGAATTACGAGCGGCACATCCACCGTCTGTGGGGAGTAGATCAGGGATTTGAAGACAAGAGCCATGAGTGTTTCGAGCTTCAGGGCAAACTCAATGATCTGGACCGGACAGCCGAGCCGGATGAATTTCAGAGATTGAGCGACCGCCGCAAGGCCCTGCAAAACGAACTGATGTTTTTCATGGGGGCGAACCAACGCTGACCGAATGACGGTCGACGTCGTTATACCAAAGATATTCCAGCCGGTTTGCCAGCGGCAAGCTACGGCCAGACAAATCGCAGCAGGACAAGCGCAATGGTCACGGCAATGCCTGCGATCAAGCCACGCTTGAGCCAGGAAGCGTTCGAAAGCAGGTTCATTTGCTGCACCACGACCAGGGCTGCGGCGAGTACAGCCACCTCTACGGCAATGCGGTTCCAATCCATTTCGTATCTCCTGTTGCCCCGGCATTGTGAATTCTGATTGCACGTGAACCGTCAGAGGGTGGTTGAGAAACCGGGTTGGACAAAATAGTCAGGCACCGCCCTGCACGATGATTATACCCCGTTCAGATAATCTCGTCTTCATCCAGCAGCACGTCCTGTTCCAGCTGCACGGTGAGCGCGCCGATCCTGGTTTCGGCGTCGATGCTGCTCTGGATGCGGGCGATATGAAACAGACCATCGCCTTCGTTGACAATCGGCAGATGCGTGCGCCCGATCAGCAGTCCGTCAAACCCGGCCAGCACCTCGGTCTCGACCTCTCCGAACGGATCGGAAATGACGCCGAGCAGATCACCGGTTGCCACCATTTCACCGATGTTCCTGTGAGTGCGCAACAGACCGCCGGCCGGGGCCCTGAGCCAACTGCTCGAGGTTGAGTGTATGGTCCGGTGCTTCAGCGGCGAAGCGCCCTTGGCAGGCAGCATCTTGAGATGGCGCATGACGCGCAGGATACCCGATACGCCGGCGCGCACGGCAAATTCATCGAACCGCAGCCCTTCGCCGGCTTCATACAACAAGATGTCGACGCCGTGTTGCTGGGCTGCCTCGCGCAATGATCCCGGACGGATGTTCGAGGTCATCGTCAGCGGCGCGCCAAACACTTCGGCCAGCTGCATTGTATCGGGCTTCGACGGCGTGACGCGGATCTGCGGCAGGTTTGTCCGGTGAATGGCGGCCGAGTGCAGATCAATCCCGATGTCGGAGCGCGCGACGATTTCCTGCATGAAGATATGCGCAAGCCTCGCCGCCAGCGAGCCTGTCGAACTGCCTGGAAACGACCGGTTGAGATCGCGCCGGTCGGGCAGATAGCGCGAATGGTTCATGAAGCCGAACGAGTTTACAATCGGGATCGCCAGCAGGGTTCCCGTCAGGTTTTTCAGGCTGGTGGTGCGCAGCAACCGCCTGACGATCTCGGCGCCAATGACCTCGTCACCGTGAACGGCAGCGCTGACAAACATGGTCGGGCCCGGACGGCGGCCATGCACAACGTGCACGGACAATGATACCGGCGTGTGATCCGACAACACGCTGACCGGCAGGTCGATCGTGGCGCGGGTACCCGCCGCGATTGCCTGGCCTCCAATTGTGAAGTCGGCCTTTAGTGCCGGTTTCACACCCGTCACCCCTTGCCCCGGGTCAGGGTCTTGCCCTGTTTGGCGTTTTTCTCGATGAACTCGATGATCTTGCCCGCGATATCAATGCCGGTGGCGTTTTCAACGCCCTCCAGCCCCGGACTGGAGTTCACTTCCATGACGACCGCGCCGTGGTTGGCGCGCAGCATGTCGACGCCGCATACGTTCAAGCCCATGGCCTTTGCCGCGCGAACAGCGGTCGAGCGTTCCTCCGGCGAGATCCTGATGGCTGTCGCGCTGCCGCCGCGATGCAGATTTGACCGGAATTCCCCTTCTGCACCGGTGCGCTGCATGGCAGCGACGACCTTGCCGCCGACAACCAGCGCCCGGATATCGGTACCGCCGGCCTCCTTGATGAATTCCTGAACCATGATGTTGACCTTGGCGCCGCGGAAGGCCTCGATAACCGAGGTCGCCGAGCGGTCGGTATCAGCCAGCACCACGCCGATGCCCTGGGTGCCTTCCAGAAGCTTGATGACCAGGGGCGCACCGCCGGCCAGTTTCAGCACCTCTTCGGTCTGCTTGGGATCATGCGCAAATGTCGTCACCGGCAAGCCGATGCCATCCCTGGCCAGCAGCTGCATCGAGCGCAGCTTGTCGCGCGAGCGCCCGATGGCAACGGATTCGTTGAGGGGATAGACGCCCATCATTTCAAACTGCCGCAACACGGCCATGCCGTAAAACGTCACCGACGCGCCGATGCGCGGAATGACGGCGTCATAGCCACTGAGTTCCTCGCCGTTATAATACATCTGCGGACGGCGCGAGGCGATGTTCATATAACACCGCAAGGTGTTGACGATATCCAGGTTATGACCACGGGCTTCGGCCGCTTCCTTGAGCCGCTTGTGTGAATAAAGGCCAGGATTTCGAGCCATCATTACAATTTTCATAGTGTTCTCCTGTTGCAGTGCTCAAGTGCGCCCGCAGCCGATTGCGGATTGGTTGTTCGGGTTCAATTGAACTCGTGTTGGTGCCGCGTTAGCGCGTTGCTGACATTGACGACAATGGCCGTCCCGCAAGGTAGGACTTGTCCGGCCTGACCAGCAGTCTGTGGCCGCCTATGGCGGTGCGGCCAAGTATCAGGTCGTGCTTCATCTTTTCGCGGTCGGTCAGCGACAGTTCAATGCGCCATTTACGGCGCCCGATGACGATCAGGGTTCTGATCACATATCGATCTTCCGCGACACCACCGGTGTTCTTGATCGACCGCCGGTCCAGGACCTTTGCCCGGTGACGGACGCTGCGGCGTTCTCCCAGATGGGGAACATGGAACGAAATCCAGTCCTCACCGTTCTGCTGCTCGATCTCCAGGTCCAGCGCATGCAGTGCCGAAGTGCGCGCGCCGGTATCGATCTTGCCCCTGATTTCGACAATGCCCAACTCCGGCAACGCTACCTTTTCGCGCCACCCGATAATGTGCTTGCCGGCTACCAGCTTTGCTTTTGCAGTTTGAATGACTTTGCTCACGCAATAACGTCCTCATTGGCCCGGCGGTAATTGACAAATGTGTTGGCGCTCATCACCACAAAAAATCCGTCCATGTCGATCAGCACAAATCCCCGCTCCAGCATGGCGCGGGTCAGATTGCGAATGTCGTCTTCATAAAGCCGCTTGCGTCGCGCCAGTTTGCGCAACAGTTTGG
>JBDNEZ010000320.1:0-3501 GCA_041690095.1 Anderseniella sp. | reverse complement strand
CCGTAGCACCGGCCTCGGCACATGACGGTGTGTCCTTGAGCTGCGGAATGCGGTCCTTGCCCGTCACGCACAGGATCGACAGCTTGCCGGCCTGCTGGTGTGGGATGAACTGGCCCGGCCACTGCACCGCTGCATCGACCCGCTTTGCGAGCAGTTCAACCGGTGCCTTGCCCTTGCCGTACGGCACATAGACCACCTTGTCTGCAATACCCAGCTTGTCAAACAGTGCTGCCGATGTCAGGTGCGTGAACGAACCATTGCCGGAAATACCGACCTTCAGCTTGCTGCTGCCGGCCTTCACTGCCTTGGCCATGTCTTCCAGTGACGTCCAGCCGGAATCAGCACTGACTGCCAGCGCAGGCGTTTCAACACTCACCCGCGCAATCGGGGTAAACGCCTCGTAGTTGAATTTCATGTTGCCGCGATAGTGCGATGTGCTCACCGAATTGGAGTTCCACACCATGTTGTAGCCATCAGCCGGAGTTGACTGAACGTGCGAATACCCGACTGCACCGCCGCCGCCAGTGCGGCTGACGGCAACCACCGGGCTGCCCAGGTTTTTCGACATCAGGTCAGCCAGCAACTGGCCGATGGTTTGTGCGGTTCCGCCGAACAGCACGGTCATTTCGACCGGCTTTTCCGGAAATTCGGCACGGGCCTGGACATTCAGCCCGGCCAGCAGAACGACCGAAGCGGTCGCGCCCAGCAACAGTGATTTAAAGTTCATTTTCATCATGGTTTCCTCCAGGGTTTGCAGAGTCCGATTGTGACTCACTAGTTTGCCGGTGCGGTTTTGTCTTCCGGCTGTATTCAGTTCATTCAGCAGCTTCCATCTGGTTGCCGGCAGACCGGTTTTTTGCGTCCAGCGCAGCCAGAATCTTTTCCGGCGTCGCCGGCAGAGATGTCATGCGAACGCCAACAGCATCGTATATCGCGTTCATGATGGCAGGTGCGGTCGGCACCAGTGCCGGCTCGCCAATCCCCTTTGCGCCCAGCGGGCTCTTCGGGTCGGGATCTTCGATAATGACCGTGTTGATCTGCGGGATATCAAGCGAGGTCGGCAATATGTACTTGGCAAAGCCATGCGTCTTGGTATGGCCGTTTTCCAGCTGGTAGTCTTCCATCAGGGCCTGTCCGAGACCTTGCACAACACCGCCTTCAATCTGGCCTTCCACGCCGCGCGGATTGATGGCGCGGCCCACATCATGCGCTGCCCAGATGCCCAGCACCTGCACCTCACCGGTCACCGTATCGACTTCGACCTCCGCCACCTGGGTGCCGAACACGTAAGCCTGCCAGGGGCTGCCGGAACCGTCGACCGGATCAAGCCCGGTGCCATGCGCAGTAAACGATCCTGACCCCACCGGCACCACGCCGCGCTTCTTGCAGATGTCCACCGCCTCTTCCATGGACATCTTGAGATTGGAGCCTTTCGACCATATCTCGCCGTCAAAGGCCGCAATGCTGTCAACCTCCACATCCCAGTGATCGGCCAGTTCCTTGTCCAGCTTGGCGCGCGCATCACGGCAGGCCAGAGCAACACAGTTGCCGATCATGTAGGTCTGGCGTGTGGCACCTGCATGGGCTGCTTCCGGCGACCGGGCGGTGTCATTGTCGCCGATGGTAATGTCTTCCGGTTTGACCCCCATCTCTTCTGCCGCCACCTGAGCCAGCAGCGTCAGAATGCCTTCACCGATTTCAGTAACGCCGGTGACGATTTTACCCGTGCCGCCATCGTCAATCTCTGCCCAGGCACCGGCCCGGTCAATGGTTGCGGTTCTGGCGATACCGTACCAGCTGGCGGCCATGCCGCGGCCGCGCATCTTGCGTTTCATCATGCCACCTCCTGGTGATCATCTTTGCCGGATTTGCGGAACCGGGCGCCCAGCGTGCACGGCGGGCGCGTGTCGTCACCGCCCATATCAGTGCGCTCAGGCCCACGCATGCCGACCGGTCCGGCGTCCCAGCGGCACGCCTTTTCGGCTGCATCCAGAACCCGGCCCATCGAGACCGATCCCAGGGTTTGCCGGGTGTGGGTACTTGCGCCATCCTGCATCATGTTGATGCGTCGGATTTCAAACGGGTCCAGCCCGAGTTTTTCAGCGCAGATATCCATGTGGGATTCAGTTGCAAACTGCGATTGCATTGCGCCGAACGTCCGGAAGGCCCCTGATGGCGTGTTGTGGGTATAAATACCATAAACGTCGATGTGGACACTCGGAATATTGTACGGCCCGCACGACAGGATGGCGGCTTTGCGCATGACGCCTTCGGTGGACATTCCGTAGGCACCACCGTCGCAGATCATCCTGAATGACACGGCGGTTATCCGGCCATCCTTCTTCAGACCCATCTTGTAGGTGATGCGCGCCGGATGACGTTTGGCCGTGGAGATAATGGATTCTTCGCGTGTGTACACCAGCCGGACCGGTGCGCCGGTTTTCATGGCCGCCAGCGCCAGCATGCCCTGGTAGATCATGTCTTCCTTGCCGCCGAAACCGCCACCAACCGGGCTCATGATGAAGCGGACCTTGTTGATCGGCCTGTCGATGATCTTTGCCAGCATGTGACGGTGATGGGTAATGTTCTGGCTCGGCGACACCACGGTGACCACGTCATCATGATCGACATAGGCAATGCCTGCTTCCGGCTCCAGGTAGGCGTGTTCCACCGCCTGGGTTTCGTAGGTCTGCTCGACCACCAGATCGGCCTCGGCGAACCCCTTCTCGACATCACCCTTGCGAATGGGAATGTGCTTTACGACATTGTCGGGCGCAGTGTCATGCACAACCGGCGCCCCGGCCTGCATTGCTTCTTCCGCATCGAACACCCCTGGGACCGGTTCATACTCGACCTTGATCAGGGATACCGCACGCGCTGCCGTCAGGACGTCATCTGCGGTAACCGCGGCAACGGCCTCGCCGACATATCGAACCCGGTCGCGCGCCATGATCGGCTGGTCATGCACAAATACACCGAAGCCGTCTTCACCGGGCACATCGTCCGCGGTAATGACGCAAGCCACGCCGGGCAGGTTTTCAGCCGCGCTGGTATCGATGGATTTGATCAGCGCGTGGGCATGCGGACTTCTGAGCACCTGCATGTGCAGCATGCCCGGCATCACCATGTCGCCGGCATAGCGCAACCGGCCCGACACCTTGCTGGGTGCATCCAGACGCCGGACATTGTTGCCGATATACGATTTGCCGGCACCGTCGGCGTCCAGCACAGTTGCATTTGCCTCGCCCGACAGCACGTCACGGGCCAGTTCGACGGCCTCGAAAATCTTGGTGTAACCGGTACAGCGGCAGATATTGCCGCCGAGGCGTTCCTTGATTTCCTCGATGTCTGCGCGCGGGTTCTCGCGCAGGGCCGAGGTTGCCGCCATGACCATGCCGGGAATACAATAGCCGCACTGGCTGGCACCGGTCTTGTGAAATGCCTTCTGCACCGGCGTTAAATCTTTACCCCAGCCGGTCAGACCTTCAATGGTTTCGATTT
>JBDNEZ010000319.1:0-2548 GCA_041690095.1 Anderseniella sp. | reverse complement strand
TGCAGGGGAATAGCTTTCATGACCGTCAGGCCGCGCCGCAGTGTTTTGTATATGCCGGGGTCCAACGCCCGTGCACTGGAAAAAGCCAAAACACTGGCCGCTGATACACTGATCCTCGACCTGGAAGACGCGGTTGCGCCGTCTGCCAAGTCGGATGCGCGCGACCATGTGTGTGCAGCGATAAATGCCGGGGGCTATGGCAGGCGCGAACTTGTTATCCGAATCAATTCACTGACCTCTGCGTGGGGCATGGATGACCTGGCAGCGGCCATGCAGGCCGCACCGGATGCGATACTGGTGCCTAAGGTTTCCACGCCGTTTGATATCGCAACCGTCGACAAGGCAATGGCCGATGCGCCGGACAATGTGCGCATCTGGGCCATGATGGAAACGCCGTTGGCGATGCTGAATGCGCGTGAAATTGCGTCTGCAACCGCTGAACACGCCCGCTTTGAATGCATGGTGATGGGCACCAACGATCTTGCCAAGGAAACCGGGGCCGGTCTGGGTGGTGAGCGTGTTGCCATGTTGCCGTGGCTGATGACCTGCGTGGCGGCGGCGCGCGCCTATGGGCTGGCGATTGTGGATGGCGTCTACAATGATTTCAGGAATGAGGCAGGCTGTGTGGCCGAGTGCGCCCAGGGCCGTCTGATCGGTATGGACGGCAAGACACTGATCCACCCCGGACAGATAGCGAAGGCAAATGCAGCCTTTGCGCCGTCGCAGGAAGAAGTAACCGCGGCCAGCGACATCATCGCGGCATTTGCCCTGCCGGAGAATGCCGGCCTTGGCGCCATCAATCTCAATGGCCGTATGGTCGAACTGCTGCATTGTGAAATCGCACAGAAGACGGTTGCCATGAGTGAGGCAATCGCAGCCCTGGAGGCAACATCGTGAGCGCGACATCCGGCAAGACCACGGCGGGCAATTTCTTCGAGGACTTTTCGATCGGCCAGGTCATCCGGCACGCCGTGCCGCGCACCGTGGGGGAGGGCGAACGCGCCCTCTACACCGGTCTGTACGGCATGCGCTGCGCAGTGCAATCATCGGATGCGTTTGCCAGGGCTATCGGATACCACGAGGCACCGCTGGATGACATGCTGGTGTTTCACATCGTGTTCGGCAAAACCGTGCCGGATATCTCGCTCAATGCAGTTGCCAATCTGGGATATGCGGATTGCCGGTTTTTAAAGCCGGTGTTTGCCGGAGACACGCTCAGTTCGCGCTCTGAAGTGATCGGCGTCAAGCAGAACTCGAACGGCAAGACAGGTGTTGTCTATGTGCGTTCGACGGGCGTGAACCAGCACGGCGAAACGGTGCTTGAGTTTGTACGCTGGGTGATGGTGCGCAAACGTGATGCGGCATCGCCGGCACCCGATACAGTCGTGCCGGACCTGCCGCAGCAGGTTTTGCCGGCGCAACTGGGCACTGCGTGTCCAGTAATTGACCCGGCCATGTGGGATATGGAGCTTTCCGGGTCAAGCAGCCTGTGGGGCGATTATGAAACCGGAGAGCGGATCGACCATGTCGATGGCATGACAGTGGAAGAAGCCGAGCACATGCTGGCGACACGGTTGTATCAGAACACTGCCAAGGTGCATTTCAACCAGTTCACAGAAGGCCAGGGCCGGTTTGGCCGCCGGCTGATCTATGGTGGTCATGTGATTTCGCTGGCCCGGTCATTGTCATTCAACGGCCTGGCAAATGCGTTTCATATTGCAGCAATCAACGGCGGTGCGCATGTGGCGCCACTGTTCGCCGGCGAAACGGTGTTCAGCTGGTCCGAAGTGCTCGATACGCAGAGACTGGATGGCCGCAATGATGTGGCTGCACTGCGATTGCGCACGCTGGCCACAAAGGATGCGCCATGCGGTTCATTCCCGGAAAGCGCTGATGATGGCGTGGTTCTCGAACTTGATTACTGGGTGCTGATGCCGCTCAAGGCATAATGAGATGGCTGCACGCCGGGTGGAATTAAACCAAAGATCGCATTGCGCGTGTTGCATTGCACATAGTATGACTGAAGCAATCCTGCCCAGACGTCTTCATCAGGAACAATCCGAATGGCGAATTCACCAATCAAAGAGCGGCCGCTCTCTCCGCATCTGAGTATCTACAAACCGATGCTCACCACGATGATGTCGATTATGCATCGTATCACGGGCATGGCGCTGTATTTCGGCATGGCGCTGTTTGTGTGGTGGCTGTTTGCGGCGGCTCATTCACCGGAATATTTCGATTTTGTGCAGGGTTTCATTGGCTCGTGGTTCGGGCGCCTGGTGTTGTTCGGGTTTACCTGGACACTGGTCCACCATGGGCTTGGCGGGCTTCGCCATCTGATTTGGGATACAGGCCGCGGCTTTGGACTGGTCACGATCGAATGGACAGCACGTGCAACAATTGCCGGATCGGTCACGCTGACGCTGCTGATCTGGATTGTGGCCTATGCGGCGAGGTAACAGAACATGAGCATGAGAACTCCCTTGAGCAAGGTGCGCGGACTGGGGTCTGCCAAATCCGGCACCGAGCATTTCTGGCAGCAAAGACT
>JBDNEZ010000318.1:0-11856 GCA_041690095.1 Anderseniella sp. | reverse complement strand
TTGAGGCCGGGAGAGTATTTCGGCAGGAACGGGAACTGCGCCCATTAAAAATGGCAGGGTTACCGGGGGATTGCCGCCCTGCCTGACCAACCGCGCAGCCTGCGCTCCAATCGACATGAACTGAAAATGAACGGACAACTCAGGTTTGGTTCACCGTGTGGCAGCTAGAACGCATGACAGTTGTACTGAACAAGACAAACCAGCCAGCGCCACACCGGCACACCGGCACACCAAAAACCAAGGATACGAGCCATGTTCAAGAAATCCCTCATTGCTGCCATCGCCGCCGTCACCATCGCAGCCTCCATGGCTTCGCCTGCACAGGCCCTGTCAAAAAAGGGTGCCGTCTTCCTCGGTCTCGGTCTCGGCACCGTGGCTGCCATCGCTGCCGCCAATGCACACGGCCATAATGGCTACCGTGAACGCGGTTATGGCCACCGCGGCAGGGCCTACAATCGGGCAGCCCGCAAGTGCGCCTACAGGTATGGTCACGGTACCTGGAAGTGGGAACGCTGCATGGACCGTCGCGGTTTCTGATCCAGCCTGCCAGCTTCAATAACGCTAAACACCGCCGGTTCGCCCGGCGGTGTTTTGCATTTGTACGGAGCATGAGTAGTTAGCGGCAAGCCTGCAGCATCAAGTGGATGGCCTTGCCGGACCCACGTAGGGAGCCGCGTTCAGTGCGCCCGGCTTCGGTGCCTTATCGCAGTTGGTTGCCGGACGCCAGGTGCTGGAACAACGGGTCGGCCAGCGGCAGGTCAATCCGGAGACCAACGCCATCCATCATACTTTTGCCCACGGCGTTCAGCTGGGTGCGCTGACCATCGACTTCGAGCCACATCCTGACGCGCTTGTCGGCGTCCGCGTCGTCACCCAACCCGCTGAACAGCATCGTCGCCCTGCCCGCACCGCGCATGCAGTCGATGGAGATGAACGACTGATAATCCACCTCATCATTGCAATCGCTCCTGCAATCGGAACTGGCGGCGAGGTGTGCACCAGCCTGCCGGCCATCCTGCCTGAATGACCATGTCGCAGGCCCCATGGTAGGGCCGCCATCTGATTGCTGAAAAGTTCCGGACGCCAGAGCCGGCGCTATGCCAAGCGCCATTGGGAGGGATGAGAAAAGGCAACATGCGAGCGCCAGCTTGTGGACCGGCTTTCCCCGCTTTGTTGGTTTTACCGTCACTGATCAGGTCCTCGCCTTTGTCTGCTATTGTTGCCCGGACTGTGGTCGGCAAATACCTTGAACGATATAGCAATATGGCTCCTGACACTGGTGTCGCCGTGGCAGGCCGTTCGATGATATCGTCAGACTATGACAGTCCAGTCCCGATTTCTATCCGGCGCAACTCAGCTTGGCGACCAAAACAGAACCTGGCTGACCCTGCTCCCACTTGCAAACACCAATTCCAATAGGGATATGCCAGGATCAAACATCCAAAACAGGCGAGCTCGGCATTGTTTGTGAACCACAAAACCTTTTTGGAAAACGGGTTTGCAGCATGACGGATTTTCACTGAAACTCAGTTGCAACGTGGGGCAATTCCAGTCGACAGAGCCCGATGGGCGCCGTCTGAACAAAACAAGGGAGAAAGCGGCCATGCTTACCGGCGACATGCTGCGTCGATCTGCGGAAAGATTTCCACACAAACCCGCCATTGTCTGGCAAGGCAGTTCTCTGACTTACCGGGCGCTCGATGAAGCTGCGAACAGGCTGGCCAATGCGTTGATTGCAATCGGTATAGCCAAGGGTGCGAAGATTGGAATCATCAGCCGCAACCGCACCGAGTACGGAATTGGTTTTTTTGGAGTTGCCCGCTCCGGCGCGGTTCTGGTGAATGTGTCGGTCCTTTATGCACCGGACGAACTGGTCTATGTGCTGGATAAAGCGGACATCGAGCTGTTGTTCTACGAAGACCTGTTCGCCGAAAAAATAGCTGCTGTACGCGACAGACTACCCAGGCTGGGCAAGACGCTTCGCATTGCCAATGACAGCAGCGATGAGTTCAGCCGGTTTTACGGGTCTTCGTCGGCTGCGTCACCCGGCGTCAAAATTCACCAGGATGACCCGTTTTGCATGACCTATACGGGCGGCACCACTGGGCGCCCCAAGGGAGTACTGGTCAGCCACCGCAACCGTGCGATCACGGCTCATACGGTGATGGTGGAAGAAGCCATCGACGAGCGCGACGTCGTCGGCATCGCAACCCCGATGTTCCATGTCGCAGCGCTCAACATCATGTTTCAGCCCGCCATTCTTGCCGGAGCGACCACCACGTTGCTTGCCAAATGGGATGCCGGCGACTTTGGCGCAATGGCGCAGACAACCGGCATGACCGCCGCCTTCATGGTGCCGACACAGATTTCGATGCTCGTCAGTGATCCGCAGTTCGATGCGACGAAATTTGAAACCTGGCGCAAGTTGTCGTTTGCTGGTGCGCAGATGCCAGACTGGGTTCAGCACAAGATGATCGAGGTCCTGCCGAACGTGAACATGACCCAGATTTACGGTCAGTCGGAGATGGGTGTGTTAACGTCACTGCGCCATTGGTATCTGCCAGAGAAACTCGGTTCCGTTGGGCGTCAGGCCTACAATGTGGATGTAGCCGTCATAGATCAGGACGGACACCGCGTAGCGCCGGGCGAGATTGGTGAAATCGTGTCGCGCGGCGACAATGTGATGCTTGAGTATTATAATGAACCCGAGCAGACGGCTGCTTTCTGGCGGCATGGCTGGGCTCACACTGATGATGTCGGCACCATTGACGAAGACGGGTTCATCACTCTGGTCGACCGCTCCAAGGACATGATCATCTCCGGCGGGGAGAACGTCTATCCAAAGGAAATCGAGAACGCGATATATGGTCACGATGCCGTCGCTGAATGCGCCGTATTCGGCATCCCGCACGACAAGTGGGGAGAAGTTCCAGCGGCCTATGTGTGCCTGAAAGACAACGCCGTGCTTAGTGAACGCGACCTCGTTGCGCATTGCGCTGACCGGCTGGCCCTGTTCAAGCGACCGCGCATAATCAAATTCGTCGATGACTTCCCCAAGACCCCGATCGGCAAAATCCAGAAGAACATCCTGCGCGAGCCCTACTGGAAGGGCCGGGAGAAAAACATATGACTGGCTTCGGTGCCTACGACCGCGACAGCCGGGTTTGCTCACCCTGAAAGGAACATCGTCCAACGGCGGGGGCGAACGCTGTCTGATCTATTGTTGATCGCAGAGTGCAGAGAGCCAGTTGTTCGGGCATCGCCGGCGAACCCGCACAGAAAAGGCCAGAGCGTCGCGTGACGCTAACCCCTTGCAAAGGCCGGCGCCAAGGCTGGCCACAAATGCGCGCCGGCCCAACAAGCATGTTTTCTCCGGCGACGCCGTCATTCTTTCTGCGGATTTACTTCCAGACGCTCGAGACGGCAGGAGATTCGTTCTGCCTGGCCATTACCGACAAAGACCATGGGGGTTTTGGATTCGTTGTCCGGCACCATCGCGCCGGAGGTGTCGGCGGAATAACGGACCATAATCCGAAGGGCATAGCGCTCCGCTTCTTCCATAACCGTACGGATATATTCGTAGCATACCCTGCTATGGCCGTCATAGTCGCGTGTCAGAACGATTCCCGTCTGCCATTTGCCTGCTTCTTTTCGGTCAAGCTTCATCTCGCGCGGCAGATCGAGCGGAAGATCGATCATCAGCTTGCCAGTCTCTTTCTGGTCGGAGTTCAACAGGGTGGAAGGAGTGACAATATCCACTATCGCGGACAATCTCAGCCGATGTTCAACCATGACGCGCGAGACTGCATCTCCTGCATCGCTTGCCGTCGATGCTTTGGCAGTAAATCGGTCATAATAGCTCTCGACCGACGAGATATCCTTGACCAGGATTTCCAGGCTCGAGACCGCAATTGCACTTGCGGGCAGGCAAATGCCGGCGGCGATTGCGAAAAGGCTACCTGCAAGTAATTTCATCCTTGGCATTCCACTCACTCCTGATTGCGAAAGCCTGCAGTCGCCGTTCGGGCACAATGCGGCTACTTGATTGCATTGTATCCCGCAGCCACTTCGGTAGTCTGCGCCGGTTGGTTTGCTGAACGGTTGGTTCGCGCACCGGTTCACATGGAACGCCTGTCCATTCCGTGCCGGCCGGCAGGCTTTCACCTTTCATAAGCAGGGAAAGAGGATGAAGATTTGTCCCGTCCTGCATCGTTGAATCATAGAGAACCACCGCCATGTTACCGACGCTGCAGCCGGATCCGATCCGCAGCGCCGAGGATTTCATGATACGGTCCTCGAATAAATGGTTCTGCACGGTGGCGCCCAGATTGAGCGCGGCATTGTCGCCGATTTCCACCAGATCAAACTCGGAGAACAGCGTGGTATCCAGGAAGACCCAGCGACCGGTCTTGCTGCCAAGCATTCTCATGTAAACGGAAATGAAAGGCGTGCCGGTGAGCAGACCGAGCGTAGGTGACGCAATGTTCTCATAGACGCCATTGACGATCTCGTTAAACCAGACAAACCTGCACCATAACGGGTGGACCGAAGGTTTAAACCTGCCCATCACCATCCATTTCAAACATACCACAGCCAGCAACGAAATGCTTATGGTCGCAGCCATTGCAAGCGGCGTGATGGTGACGAACACCCAAGGTTCCAGATTTGTATATCCCCAGAGGATGTACGCCACAAACAACTCCGCTTCGAATACGAATATCCACACAGGCAGCAGGATTCGCAGAGCATCAGTCGCAAGCCGGGCTGCTATGAGCCTGGCACCTGGCCTGAAGGTCTGGTTATCCTCAAAGCAGGCAGCACTTTCTGTCTGGGGAAGGCGGAACGGGCGCAATCCAAGCCAGCGGCTGTTTCGAGGAACGGGACCAGCTCCGTGCGGCGATGTCGAAAGAACGCCGATTAGGCAATCCTGGCTGATGTCTTTCCCGGGTGGCACAAGAGCGCTGTTGCCGATAAACGATCGCTTGTCTATTCGATTGGCGCTCACCACCACCAGGCCGTGTGCGATGCGCTTGCCGCCAACGATACATCCATCGGCAAGGAATACTTCGTCACCCGTACTCAGCATTTCCGGGATGAAGTGCGAGATCGTGGAAACCTCGGATCTGTGGCCAATTTTCGCGCCCAGGAGCCGCAACAGTGGCGGGAAATATAATGTTGCATATACCGCCATGAAATAGGTCTGCAAAATATTGACCAGGAAATCGGAAGCCCAGATGCGCAGGTAAGAACGACTGTCAATCTCATAGACGCCGGGCTTTATACGGCCAATAATCAAACGTTTTACGAGCACCAGCAATAACGCAAGCACAAGTAACCCGAGCGGTGCGGCGATGTAGACGCCCAGAAGCACGCCCGTGACGCCCCAGGCGGTATAGGCATGGTAGAAAAGTACCAGACCCGGAATTTGGGAAACCATCATCAGATACGAAAACGCATACACGATCGCCAGTTGAGCAAGCCCCAGCAGGCTACGGCGTATTGGTGCTACGGGTTTTCCAACATCGGTAATCGGGTGCGTGCTGACCCACCCGATTGCCGGAGAACCGGACTTCTCCATTCCGGCCTCAATCCGGTCGCCGTCGGACAGAAACGACATGTCACGCAGGACTGACTGGTTTCCCATTACTGTCCTTGCACCCAAGGCGCACTGGACGCCGACGATGCAGTGTTCACCGATATTGATCGTTCCCAACACGAGCTCGCCGTTTTCGACGCGGCAGGCGGTAACATGGGTATCAGCGCCCAAGGACGAATTCTTGCCGATTGAAACCAGGTCAAATGCTGAAAAAATTGAGGTGTCTATTATGCATCCGCTGCCGATTTTTGCGCCCATGGCGCGCAAATACAGGTTCATTAAGGGTGTACCGGCCAACACGTGGATCATGGTAATGTCCTGAAGGTGGGTGACGATCCACCAGCGTAGATAGTACAGACCCCAAACCGGATATCGGCCAGCCCGATAACGGCCGATCAGGAGCCATTTTGCGAAAATCGAAAGACCTATAAGTGACGGCCAAAACAGGAAGGAAACGGGGACCGCGATCGCCATGGCCGAGGCATAGGTTGCCGTTCCGTGATACACCGGCATGAAGAAATATGCCGCTGCAATCAACGGAGCCGACAGAATGCCGAGCATTAGATAGATAGACACCGCCTGAAGCGATACCACCAAATACTTGACTGCAGTTGGAGCGTGCTCCATTTCTGGAACAGCCTTGCGTCCTACCGCCGATCCCGAACTGCCCAAAGTGCCTTTTTGCGAATCTATATGAGCCGCCATGGCCCTGATGGTTTTCAGCCGGTACAGGTCATGAACAGAGAGGGTTTTTTCGATAAACTCCTGGCGCATTTGCGAAATCACGAGTGCAGCCCGCAGGGAATGCCCACCGAGATCCATGAAGAAATCATCCATGACCGAAATCTGCGAAAGACCACTTGTCGCCTCCCAGATCTTCTTCAGGGCGGTTTCAGTCTCATTGACCGGGTTGATTATCGGACGGTCGAAATCTCTCAGCCGGGTTTTGGGCTCAGGCAGGCCATTTCGATCGACCTTGCCGCTGTTGGTGAGCGGTATTTCGTCGATCTCATCGACAAAACCGGGAACCATGTACTCAGGCAAACGGTCCGGAAGTGTTTCGGCCAGGTGTAAACGGTCGATTTCCTGAACGCCGTCCTTCACGACAAAGGCAGCCAGTTCAGGAATGCCATCGATCGTAACTTTTGTTACCGCAACTGCCTTGATCTGCTTGTACTCAAGCAGAACCGACTCGATCTCGGAGAGTTCAATCCGGAATCCGCGAATCTTGATCTGGCTATCGGCACGCCCGAGAAATTCGAGATTTCCGTTCTCATCACTCTTTACCAAATCCATGCTGCGATAGAGCACGGGTGCCTGCCCGACGGAATTTGAGAACGGGTTTTTCACGAACCGTTCAGCCGTCAGACCGGGAAGGTTCACATATCCGCGCGCCACGCCCGGACCGCCGATAAACAGTTCGCCGATTTCGCCAACGGGAGTAGGATTGAGGTGCTCGTCGAGAACCACCGTGTAATATCCCGGCAGCGCTTTTCCGATTGTTACCTTTTCCCCGGGCCTGCATTCGGCAACGGTCGTCACCACTGTCGCCTCGGTCGGGCCGTAGGTGTTCAGGAAACGCCTGGCATTGGTCGCCCAGCGCGAAACGAGTTCCGGTGCGCATGGTTCACCACCAACAATCATTAATTTGACGGAAGGCAGGTCATCCTCCATCATCGAAAGAAAGCTTGGAACAGTGGAATAGAACGTGATGTCATGCTGGTTAATGTATTGCGCCACTTCGCTCGGAGATCGAATGACACAGTCAGGCGCAACTACAAGTTCAGCACCATTCGACCAGGCCGACCACAGCTCTTCCACCGCGGCATCGAACGCCACGGAAAATCCCTGGTAAACACGGTCGTCAGCGGTAACTCCGTAAACCTGTTGGGCCGCTTCGACAAACGTCACCGCGTTGCGATGTTCAATCATCACTCCCTTTGGTTTTCCGGTCGAGCCTGACGTATAGATCACGTAACAGATATTCGTTGGAGTGACCCCGGTCGCATCCGCTCTTGGCCGCGTCTGCGGAAATCCGCTGAGCCGCGTTTGCTCCTGTTCAAGCACAATGATGTTGCCCGGAAAGACCGACGTAATCCGCTCTTCCTGGCTGTTCTGCGTGATGATGGTGACAAGCTCCGCATCTTCAACAATATGGCGCAGGCGGTCTACCGGAAGTCCGGGCTGGAGCGGGACATAGCCGGCGCCGGATTTCAACACAGCCAGAATCGCCACCATCAGATTTACCGACCGGTCGAGATAAATGCCCACAAGAGTTCCGGGCTTCACGCCATTTGAAATCAGCAGCCCTGCAAGTCTGTTGGCCCGTGCCTCCAGTTCGCCATATGTCAGATGTTCGTCGCAGCACCGGACTGCAGGGCGTTCCGGGGTCTTGTCCACCCAGCGTTCGAAACAACCGTGAAGCAACCGAGAATATTTGCACGCAGCCTGCACCGCGGCAGGAGGACGGATACTTGCAATGACCGACATCAATCAACCTTTTTCAACAGAATTCTCATGGTTCCACAGGTGCCACGATGCACATTCCGTGCCAGACTCTGTTGCGAAAGAAATCTGATAACGACGGCCACCAATCTCGACTGCACGGGTTTCGAACCGGTCGCCAACGGTTTCAATGACCTGGTCGCTACGATTGAGTATCCAGTCGAGCTGGAAATCATCCAGCCCCTGCCCGAAACCGGCGCCGTTGGCCTTCATATGGGCTTCTTTCAGGGTCCAAAGCAGAATGAACTCATTTCGACGAGTTGCGGGGTCAAGTGATTTCAGGCGTTGCTGTTCGGAATCGGCCAGCATATCAAGCGGCAGTTCAAAGTCCTCGCCCTCTGGAGCATCAAGCGGCTCGACGTCTACTCCGATGCGCGCCGTCGTGCCAAGAGCCACGACAACGGCCTGCCCGCTGTGTGCAATATTGAAACTGCATTGCTTGACGGGTTTGAGTTCCGGTTTACCATGCGCGTTGTAGTTGAATTCGAGCCGGGCGGCGGTGTTCAGATCGCGGATTTTTCTGCTGGCAAGCCTTTTCGCGATGATACGTGCGGTCCAGTAGCGCTGTCTGTCGTCGGAGTGCCGAAACCGCCGGCCGGTCCGGATTTCCTCGTCTGAAAGTATATCACTGTTTTGCTCGATTTCGCCGCTGGAAAAACATTCAGTGATCCAGACTTCCGAGCGTTCAGGTGAACAGGGCCGGAAGCCACCGAATTCGGTTGCGCGCCTGCGGTTATTCCCCACCGATGGGGTTGATTTGCGTAGACTGGCGGAACCAGCTTTCCTGCGACGCTCCCCGGGGAAATATCTTCGTCCCGCTCCGTTTAACGAACGCGAAAACATCTGCTTGCTCCAATTCGACAACCATTCCACGAATGAACAATTCGAATCCCAGTAACTAAGGCCGTAACTCGCTGAAAACCACATTCCTAATTCGATACTTGTCAGCAAACACAATTACTGAAGTATTAACCGGTTATCAACAAAGCGGAGGGAACTCGGTTACTTTGTATAGTTAATTCGAAATCTCGAAATGAGACACTTCAGAGCTGGCCCACGCACATGGGTACGAACATGGTAATCCAAACGATGGAGACCAGACCAGCATTCGCAATTCCGGTGAAGCAATATCAGGTTTTTCTGATAGCAACATATTTCATATATAAATATTTTACTTTTAAAATAATCATCAGTGATGCATGATCCAAAAAACCTGCCGCGGCGCTGTTGCCTGCAGGAGGAGGAACCGGATGAAGGTTGCGTGTATCGGCGGCGGACCGGCGGGTCTGTATTTTGCAATTTCGATGACGTTGCGCGATCCGGATCATGAGGTCATGGTTTACGAGCGAAACCGGGCCGATGACACATTCGGCTGGGGCGTGGTGCTGTCGGACGAGACGTTGGACAACCTGTCCGCCAATGACGCCACCAGTGCAGCCTCCATCCGCGAGCATTTTGCCTACTGGGACGACATCGCCGTTCACTTCAAGGGCGCAATCCAGGTCTCGACGGGTCATGGCTTTTGCGGCATCGGCCGCAAGCGGCTGCTGCAGATATTGCAGGACCGGGCACACGAAGTTGGCGTTGACCTGCGTTATGAAACAGAGATCAGGGACATCGACAACCTGATGCAATCGCACGATCGTGTGGTCGCGCCTGATGGCGTCAACTCGATTGCCCGCAGCAAGTTCCAGGAGGTGTTCAAGCCCGATATCGACGTTCGCAAGTGCCATTATACATGGCTTGGTACGCATCAGAAATTTGACGGTGCCTTCACCTTCATTTTCGAAGAGACCGAGCACGGCTGGATCTGGGTGCACGCCTATCAGTTTGACCCGGATACCGCGACTTTCATTATCGAGTGCTCCGACGAGACCTATCAACGCTTTGGTTTCGAGCATATGAGCCAGCAGGACTCCATCGCCACGTGCGAGGCGATCTTCAGGGACTATCTCGGCGGGCATTCGCTGATGACCAATGCAGGACACGTGCGCGGTTCGACCTGGATCCGGTTTCCGCGCGTGCTGTGCGAGCGCTGGAGCCATGAAAACCTGGTGCTGATGGGCGATGCTGCGGCAAGCGCGCATTTTTCCATCGGTTCGGGCACCAAGCTGGCTCTGGAAAGCGCCATTGCGCTGGCAGACTACCTGCATACCGAGACGTCGATGCAGGCAGCGTTTGAAAAATATGAAGATGCCCGCCGGCTGGAGGTTTTGCGACTGCAATCGGCAGCCCGCAATTCGCTGGAATGGTTTGAGGACATTGAACGTTATTTCAACCTGGATCCGGTGCAGTTCAATTATTCGCTGCTGACCCGGTCGCAGCGGATCAGCCATGAAAACCTGCGCCTGCGCGATCCTGAGTGGATGCAGCAGGCTGAGCGCTGGTTCCAGACCCAGGCTGGCGTGAGCGATGGCGAACCGGTTCGCCCGCCGATGTTTGCGCCTTTTGTGTTGCGCGGCATGACATTGCACAACCGTGTGGTGGTCTCGCCCATGGCCCAGTACAAGGCCGAGAATGGCTGCCCGACCGACTGGCATCTGGTGCATTACGGCGAGCGCGCAAAAGGTGGCGCGGGGCTGGTTTACACCGAAATGACCTGTGTTAGTCCGCAGGGGAGGATCACTCCGGGCTGTGCCGGCCTCTATGCACCCGAACATGAAGCGGCATGGCGACGGCTTGTAGAGTTCGTTCACGCGCAAACAGATGCCAAAATCTGTTGCCAGATTGGTCATTCCGGCGCCAAAGGCTCAACCCAGGTGGGTTGGGAGGAAATGGACGCGCCGTTGCAGGACGGCAACTGGCCTTTGCTGGCAGCATCCGACATTGCCTGGTCACCGCGCAACCAGAGGCCCAGGCCCATGGACCGGGTGGATATGGATGAAGTGCGCGACCAGTTTGTGGCATCCGCGCAAATGGCTGAGCGCGCAGGCTTCGACATGATCGAATTGCATTGCGCCCATGGCTACCTGCTGTCGTCTTTCATCACGCCGTTGACCAACCAGAGAATGGACAAATATGGCGGCAGCCTGGAAAACCGCATGCGCTATCCGCTCGAGGTATTTGCCGCGGTGCGGGCTGCATGGCCGGACGACAAGCCGATCTCGGTCAGGATTTCCGCCAATGACTGGATGGGCGATGAGGGTATCACCCCCCAGGATGCGGTCGATATTGCCCGTATGCTGAAAGCCGCCGGCGTGGACATCTGCGATGTGTCTGCCGGGCAAACCACTCCGGAGGCACAACCGGTCTACGGGCGGATGTTCCAGACACCGTTTTCCGACCGCATCCGCAACGAGACCGGGATCGCCACCATGGCCGTCGGCAATATCTACGAGGCTGACCATGTCAACTCCATCCTGATGGCCGGCCGGGCTGACCTGGTGTGCCTGGCCCGCCCGCATCTCGCCGATCCCTACTGGACGCTGCATGCCGGTGTTGCGCTGGGCGACACACATACACAGTGGCCGGTTCCCTACCAGGCCGGACGTGACCAGGCCTATCGCCTGGCCGAGCGGGCCGACCAGCAGACAATGAAGGTGTGATAATGCAGGCCAACCTTCACGGACAACATGCACTGGTGACCGGCGGCGGTACCGGCGTTGGTGCCGCGATAGCCGTGGCACTGGCTAAGGCAGGTGCTGCGGTCACCATCACGGGACGGCGCGAAAAACCTCTGCAGGAAACGTCAGCCCGGCACGAAGCCATACATTGGGCCATAGCCGATGTGACCGATGCAGCGGTGCTGCGCGCGG
>JBDNEZ010000317.1:0-7030 GCA_041690095.1 Anderseniella sp. | reverse complement strand
CCGTAATTGCACTCGAAATAGCGATGATGCATCTGGTGGTGAAACGTGCCGAGCGCCAACCGGTTACGGTTTCCGACCAGCAATCCTTCAAAGCCCGTGTGTGACGTAGCGGCAGTCAATGACTGGTGCTGCATGTGAAACAGAATGTGGACGGGGTGCACCGGCACAATGAAATGCAGCAGCACGGATGAGAAAAACAGAAAGTGCTCGGCCGGATGCATGGACAGGCCTGACCAGGGGCCGACATTGGTGTTGCGATGGTGCAGGGCATGGGCCAGGCGGTACAGCGGCGGCCAGTGCAGGGCACGATGTATCCAGTAGAAATGAAATGAAATCCACATCGGCGTCAGTGCGAACACCGCAATGAACCAGATCGGGCTGTCATTCCAGCCCAGAACCGGCGCGTAGCCGTTTGCCATGGCCCAGAACATTAGCGCTTCGTAGGCTGTCCAGAAGGCGACCCCGCTGCCCAGTGACCACGCCATGTTGTCCAGTACCTGGTTGTTGAAGGTGAAGCTGCGGGCTGATTTTCTCAGGTCACGCGGATCGAATTTCAGTTCGTTCCCCTGTTTCTTCCAGGCATGAAAGTACAGGTGCAGTCCGCCTGCCACGAGCAGCATCAGGACAATATTGCGCAGGTACATTTGCGCAATCCATCCGGGCGCAAGCGTTCGGGCTTGTTCCAGCGACGGTTGAAACCACAACCAGGAAATCGATGCGATGGCTACCAGAATGCTGTTTTCGGCCACGCTGAACCAGCGGTTTGCCACCCAGCGCAGCATGCGGTTTGGGTTCAACGGCCATGTGAAGAATGGCGACGCCTGAATCGGCACCGGCGGTTTGTGTAGCCATTCACGGTCAAACGAGGTTGCAATTCTTTGGTTTGCGGTTTCGTCGGTCATGGGCAATTCACCGGTTGACGGCCAAGGTTTAAAGGACGGCTCAGGGGGATCCGTGCGATGTGAGCATTGTCGTTACCGTGAAGCTTGGTCACGTGGGTTTCCGTATGCGAATTTTCCCTGTGAGACTGGCAGGTTAGCGCTGTTTGATCTAGTGTTGAATCGTCGAAATTCCAACGATTCTGCCGTGGATCACCGGACGCAAATGCCAGAGTTTCGCAGGCATTATGCGCTATAAGGCATCATGGCGCCACCTGGATTTGTTAACTTGTGTAAACGCGGTGCGTCGATTTATTGCAATTTTATGCGCTCAAGTAAGGTCGCGTTAACCATTTGTTAGTAATTTGGAAACCAAAATGGCACTCCCAGGGAAAATCAACCGGATTCAACATCATGCCTATCAAATTAACTGTGCCTGATTCTACAGAACTCAAGCCGCGCATTACCGTGTTTGGCGTTGGTGGCGCAGGAGGCAATGCGGTCAACAACATGATCGAGTCCAACCTTGAAGGGGTTGAATTCGTTGTTGCCAACACCGACGCGCAGGCAATCTTGCAAAGTTCTGCAAGCAGGCGCATCCAGATGGGCACTGAATTGACACAAGGTCTCGGTGCAGGATCACAACCGCAAATTGGCGCTGGTGCAGCCGAAGAGGCATTGCCGGAAATCCTGGATCATCTGGCAGGTGCCCACATGGTATTCATCACGGCCGGCATGGGCGGTGGTACCGGCACAGGCGCTGCGCCGGTTATCGCGCGCGCCGCCAAGGAGCAGGGCATCCTGACTGTCGGTGTCGTCACCAAGCCTTTCCACTTTGAAGGTCAGCGCCGCATGCTGACTGCGGATCGCGGCATCGAACAACTCACCCAGCACGTTGATACGCTTATTGTCATACCGAACCAGAACCTGTTCCGCGTTGCCAATGAAAAAACGACGTTTGCGGCTGCCTTCGCCATGGCCGACGAGGTGCTGTATTCCGGTGTTGCCTCGATCACCGAACTCATGACCCGGGACGGGCTGATCAATCTCGACTTTGCAGACGTTCGTGCCATCATGTCCGAAATGGGCAAGGCCATGATGGGGACCGGTGAAGCTTCCGGCGAGAAGCGCGCCATTGAAGCAGCTGAGGCAGCCATTTCCAATCCACTGCTCGATGATGTGTCAATGCGCGGTGCGCGTGGATTGCTGATCTCCATCTCCGGTGGCCCTGACCTCACCCTGTACGAGGTTGATGAGGCTGCAACCCGTATTCGCGAAGAAGTCGATCCTGAGGCCAATATCATTCTGGGCGCAACCTTCGATGAAAAACTTGAAGGCACCATGCGGGTTTCTGTAGTTGCAACCGGTCTGGCGGAAGAGTTCCTGCAGGGCAGTGAAGACACTGATGCAGATGATGATGATGAACATACAGGCTACGGGTATGCCGCTCTGCAACCTGCAGCCAGAGTTGCAGCGCCGGCTACAGCGGTTGCCACGCGTCAGGTCGACGATGAGGTAGATGAAGCTGCACAAGTCGCTGCGGAATTGCAGGAAGCCGCAACACCGGAACCGGCACCTGCTCCAGCACGGCCGGTCATGGCTGAACCGGCACCGGTTCGGCGTCCGCAAATGCCGACCCGTGAAGAATTCCCGCCAATTGCGCGCGAGCAAATGACGGCCCGGCCAGAAAAGCTGCAACAGGTCGCCCAGGCCGCTCAGACGAAGCGCAGAGGTTTGCTGGAACGGCTGGCAAGCGTCGGACTGGGTGTGCGGCGCGAAGAGGAGCCTGCACCGGCTCCACAACCCGCCAAGCACGAGCCACACATGCAGCGTCCCCAATCTGCGCCACAGGCACAAGGCAATGTGCATCCATTGCAGCCCGCAATCGATCCGTCGCTGGATGATGACCAACTGGAAATCCCCGCGTTCCTGCGCAGGCAGTCCAACTGATTACCAGATGTATATGAGTTCATGGCCTGGTCCGGATTAAGTCGGACCAGCCATATTTCCGCCTGCTTGCTGCACCATTCCACAGGTACAAACAGACGAGCAAAGCTGGTCGTATCGGGCTTTTTGCTTTAGTCTTATTTGAACACGGCCTGATGCAGATCGGCTCAGGCCGGAATTCAGCGGAGTAGAGCGTTGCTGTCGAAGTCCAAATTCACCACGCTGACAGTGTTTTGTGCAGCGGGAGTTGTGTTGTCCGGTTGCGCCGGCGGCAATCTGAGCGACTATCTGCCAGGCGGTGATGACAGTGGTTCCAGTTCTTCGCAAGGCTTCAGCCTGTTCGGCAGCGGTGATGCTGTGGCACCCGATCTGGGTAGCGACCCGAACGGTGAGCCGATTGCGCGCATGTACAATGAAGGCGTCAAGGATGTCCGTAATGAAGAGTTTCGCGCAGCAGTCAAGAAGTTTACCGAGGTTGAACGTCAACATCCGTATTCCAAGTGGGCTACCAAAGCCATTCTGATGCAGGCCTATTCCCAGTACCGGCGTAGCGCTCATCCGGAATCCATTGCGGCAGCCGAGCGCTTTATCCAGTTACATCCCGGGCACCAGGACGCCGCCTACGCGCAATATCTTATTGCTCTCAATCACTATGAGCAGATCAACGATGTGCGCCGCGACCCGACTGCTGCCCGCAAGTCGCTGGCAGAGCTTGAAGAGGTGGCGCGGCGCTACCCCAATACATCCTATGCGCAAGATGCTGCCGGCAAGGCATCTTTGGCGCGTGACATTCTGGCCGGCAAGGAAATGGAAATCGGCAGGCATTATCAGCGCAAGAAATCGTTTCTTGCTGCCATCAACCGATACAAGACCGTGGTCAAGAAATACCAGACCTCAACCCATACGCCCGAAGCCCTGTACCGGCTTACGGAGAACTATCTGCAACTGGGTATTCGATCCGAAGCGCAGACGGCTGCCGCGGTACTGGGGCACAATTTTCCCAATTCCAAATGGTACAAGGATGCCTATTCGCTGCTGCAGGGCGGTGGCCTGAGCCCAGTTGCCGACTCAGGTTCCTGGCTGTCAGGGATATTTGGATCCTGACATGCAGTTGTGATCAGATCAAAACGATCAGTCTTGATGCATTCAAAAACTATCCGGTCAAATGAACCAGAATAACTGCAAACTGCTTTAAGGCGGTCATGTGGCTTTTTTGCCGATTTGCTCCAACCGTTTTGTCAGACTCGCGCGGTCAATACCGGCTATCGGCAGATTGACAAAGGCTGTGATACGGGTGCTGTTCGCCCTTGGGTTGCGATCCGGCCGAGTATTGCTTCCGCCAATATTGAACATGCGGAGTTTCCGGCGCAAAGGAACAAGACGTTGAATGTTTTGTCGACCATCACTGAGCCGACTGTGTCGGAATGTTTCTGCATTACGACTGCGATATGACAAATGAGTGACAGGGGCCCCTCGACACGAGTGATGAAAATACCCGACAGTTGCCGGCGGCGAGTTGATCGTGGCGTCTACATCAAGTTGTTTGAGCCAACCGTCCGGCAGTTGACGCCGCGATGGAGTGCCGCGACCGGCAGACAATGAGGCACGGATATGATATTTGTTGAACGTATTGTTGCTTCGGCGCTGTCGCTGTTGGCGACCATGTTCGTGGTTGCGGTCGGATTGTTCGTCCTGGCGATAATTTTCATGTTTATTGCCGACGTCAGCCAGCACCGCGACGCGATTCGGCGCAACTATCCTGTAATCGGCCGCTTCAGGGGATTGTTTTCAACCCTGGGTGAGTTTTTCAGACAGTACTTTTTTGCTCAGGACCGCGAAGAAATGCCGTTCAACCGGGCGCAACGCGAATGGGCCTACAAATCTGCAGCCGGTGTCGACAATACAGTTGCTTTCGGTTCAACCCAGAATATTTCTGTTGTCGGCACGCTGTTGTTTGCCAACGAGATTTATGGCCTGCTGGACGAGGAGGTGTGCGACCCACCGGTTCTCACCATTGGAGAAGGCGCGCGCGAGCCCTATCACGCCCGCTCATTGATCAACATTTCCGGGATGAGCTATGGAGCGCTTTCCGCGCCTGCTGTGAAAGCTCTGTCCAAAGGTGCCAAAATGGCCGGTTGCTGGTTAAACACGGGCGAAGGCGGCTTGTCGGAGCATCACCTGTCCGGCGGCTGTGACATTATTTTTCAGATCGGCACCGCAAAATACGGGGTGCGGGACGAACACGGTAATTTTTCAGAAGACAGGCTGAGAGAAATTACCGGTCTGGCGCAAGTGAAGATGGTGGAGATCAAGCTGAGCCAGGGGGCGAAACCAGGTAAAGGCGGGCTGTTGCCGGCAGTCAAGGTAACCGAGGAAATAGCCCGAATCAGGGGTATCCCGGTTGGTGTGGCGTCGATTTCGCCGAACCGGCATACTGAAATTGCCAACAATGCCGACCTGCTTGATTTCATTGCCCGTGTGCGTGATCTGTCCGGGCTGCCGACCGGGTTCAAAACCGCAATGGGTGATGTGGTCTGGCTGGAAGACCTGTGCAGGCTCATCAATATGCGCGGCGCTGATGCGGCACCGGACTTCATCACCATCGACTCAGGCGACGGCGGTACGGGGGCCGCTCCGATGCCGCTGATTGACAATACAGCCCTGACGGTCCACGAAGCGCTGCCGATGGTGGTGGATGTGCTGGTAAAGCATAAACTCAAAGACCGCATTCGGGTTATTTGTGCCGGCAAACTGATAACGCCTGCCGAGGTTGCCTGGGCCTATTGCGCGGGAGCGGATTTTGTCAATTCGGCGCGCGGGTTCATGTTTGCCCTCGGATGTATCCAGTCGCTCAAGTGCAACAAGAACACCTGCCCGACCGGCATCACCACCCATCAACCCCATCTGCAACGCGGGCTTGATCCTGCAGACAAGGCGGTCCGGGTGAAAAACTATGTCGACAGAATACATTATGGAACCGCCCTGATTGCGCATGCGTGCGGCGTGCCGCATGCCAGAGCGCTGGCACGCAGACACGTGCGCCTGGTCCAGGCAGATGGCAAATCGCGTTCGTTGAGTGATATCTACCCACCTGAGGAAAAGGTCAGGGCGGCCTGAAGCTCAACTGATCGCGAACCGGAGTTACAAGAATGCGCGGACTGTCGGGAAAAATTGTCATTGTAACCGGTGGTGGCAGCGGTATTGGCCGGGCCGTGTGCCGACGGTTTGCAGATGAAGGAGCAAAGGTCGCAATATTCGACATCAACGCTGAAGGCGCTGCCGAAACGGTGCGGTTGATATCACAGACTGGCGGCGGTGCGCGCGACTATGTGACTGACATTGCCGATTATGAAGCGGTCGAAGCAGCTGTCACGGCGGTCGAGACGGACCTGGGCCCGGTTGATGTGCTGGTCAACAATGCCGGCTGGGACGTGGCCATGCCGTTTCTGGCCACCGACCCGGTGTTGTGGCGCAAGATAATCGACATCAATCTTTATGGCCCGCTCAACCTGCATCACACCGTGGTATCGCGCATGGCGCAGCGCCAGGCAGGCAAGGTTATCAACGTTGCCTCCGATGCCGGGCGCGTCGGCTCATCCGGCGAGGCGGTCTATTCGGCCTGCAAGGGCGGCATTATCGCGTTTTCCAAGACACTGGCGCGCGAACTTGCCCGCAAAAATATCCAGATCAATACAGTTTGTCCCGGTCCCACCGACACGCCGTTGTTTGCCGGGTTCGCCGGTGACGGCGAGCAGGGCAGGAAACTGATTGACGGGCTGACCCGCGCCATCCCCATGCGCCGTCTCGGCCAACCGGCAGACTATCCCGGTATCATTGCTTTTCTCGCCAGTGACGACGCAGATTATATCACCGGCCAGACCATCAGTGTTTCAGGTGGAATGACCATGCACGGGTGATGCTATTCTGCTCGCCCGATTCGATAAAACTGCGCTATAAACGCGCCAGTCATGCTCACACACCTTGCCATACGCGACATTGTCCTGATCGAGAAGCTGGACCTCAACCTTGCCGAAGGCCTTGGCGTGCTGACTGGCGAGACCGGTGCCGGCAAGTCGATCCTGCTGGATTCACTTGGTTTGGCGCTTGGCGCGCGCGGAGATGCATCGCTGGTGCGTACCGGATGTGACAAGGGCAGTGTTACTGCCGGTTTCCATCCACCTGCCGGCCACGCGGCCTACAAACTG
>JBDNEZ010000316.1:0-15240 GCA_041690095.1 Anderseniella sp. | reverse complement strand
TGTATAAAACTGGATATTCGATTGTGGATCATAATTGATCAGTTCGACCTGTTTGCCATTCAGGCCTCCAGCCGCATTGATTTCGTCAACCGCCATGGCTGTCGCATCCGCCATCGGCTTGCCGTAGATGTCCAGGCCACCTGACTGATCCAGAATGCTGACAAGCTTGATGTTGTCATCCGCCCGGGCGCGTCCGATGACACCGGGTGCCATGAGCGTCAATCCGGCAAGAGAGGTACCTTTTATAAAAGTTCTGCGATCAAAAGACATGATGGTCACTCCTGTTTCTCAGCCTCTTGTCAGAGCACTGTTGGTTACTGTTGCAATCTGGATACAAGTTCCCCCCAGCGTCTAAACCTTTCCCTTTTTTGCGGGAGCCCGCTTCCGGGGGCTCGGTTTTTCCGCACGGCCTGTGTCCGAACCGGTCAGGGATTCAGACAACCCTCGCAGACCATCACTGATATTGATGCCAACTTCCTCGCCCAGCTTCTTGACGGCAGGTAATTGCAGTGCCATCGACAAGACGCCGTCGACCACCTGGTTTATCGCCGGGCTACCACTGCCACCACCACCCGTTTGGCCGTCACCATAAGGACCACCGGAACCAAATCCTGTAATGTTGTTGATGCGGATGCTTTCTATCTTCTCTGCCGGCTTCAGCATCCGGCCGACCATGTCGGGCATGATCTCGATGCGTGCCATATCAAGTTTCATGCGAATGAGTTCAGAACTCTGGGCGTTCTCGGCCTTGACAACTGCTGCTGTTCCTTCTGCCGTCGCAATCAGACGATCTTTCTCAGCCTTGGCCCGATCAATGACAGCCTTTGCTTGAGCCTGCGCCATGGCAAGGATAGTACCGGTCTCACTCTTGACCCGCACATCGTCGACATCGGCCTGCTCGCGGGCCCTGATCAGGGCCAGTTGCCGGTCGCGTTCGGCTACAGAGGTTTCGCGAACCGTCTCGACAGCCTCTTTTGCAGCAGTCTCATCGGCGCGGGCGGCCTCGAACTTGGTCACAGCGCGTGCCTGCTCCGCGTTCTTGGTTGCCATCTCTATGATTTTGTCGGCGGACGCCTTTTCTGTTGCCAGTGTTGCTTCAACATCAAGCGCACGAAGAGAACGGTCCCGATCAATTTCAGTGGCGCGCACCTCACGTTCCCTGGAAATACGGGCGTGTTCACGGCGCAACTCTGCGGCGGCCTGATGTTCGGCAACTTCGGCCTGACTGGTCGCGCGCGTCGATTCAATGTGCCGTTGCTGGTCAATCGAAGCCTGCTCTTCTTCCTGTTCAATAATGAGTTTGCGCTTGGTAGCATCCAGATAACTCTGCCGCACCGAGACGTCGGCATCGGACTCGATTGCCGCACGTTCCTTTTTGTTGACTGCGATAATCTCGGCCAGACGAAGCATCCCGAGCGCGTTGAACGCGTTGTTTTCGTCCAGCAGATTGAACGGGGTCTGGTCGATCCGGGTCATGGAAACAGATTCAAGCACCAGACCATTCTTGGCGAGATTGTCCTGCAACATCTCGCTGACCTCTTTGGCATATTCGCCACGCTTGTCCTGCAATTCGTCCATGCTGTAGCGAGCAGCGACTGCCAGCAACGCGTCAACCAGTTTGCCCTCCAGTGTTTCAGCCAGTTCAGACGCGCGAAACGATTTTCCGGCCAGCGTCTGAGCCGCAGTTGCCACACCTTCCGATGTCGGCTGCACGCGAACATAAAACTCCGCGGTTGCATCAACCCTGAGACGGTCCCGGGTGATCATCGACCTGACGCCCTGACGCTCGATCTCGAGCCGGGTCGTCTTCATGTTGACTTCAGAAACCTTGTGCAGGAACGGCATGGAAATACAGCCGCCGTCCAGCACCACAAGCTGACCACCTGCGCCGGTGCGTATCAGCGCCACTTCACGCGTCGCCTTGCGGTAGAACTTGTTGAGAAAAACAATTGCCAGAACAAGCAGGATGACCAGCGCAATCGCTACAACGAACCAGACCATGCCCCGACCCTTCCAACTGTATATGCAGCAAATATGCCTGCCGCCCCTTCGATGTCACCTTCCCGGTCGTTATCAGGACTCCGGAAGGACCATCTACCCTGAACGCATAAGCCTCGCTCAACTTGGCCGCCAAAGCAATACGGTATCAGTACCACCCTCCAGATTGGCGATGTTTGGACGCCCTGTCGTGTCAAACGGCGCTGTTGGCCGAGGTGAAATGGGTGACATTGAACATCTCGGGCACTAAAGTCGGGAATGGGGGACGCGAATTCTCACCCGCAGAGGCTGCACCAAAATGGAAAACCGCCCTATTCTGATAACCGGCTTCGAACCGTATGGCGGGCGCGGTACGAACCCCGCTCATGAAGCGATGAAACAACTGCATGGGCGCACAATTGCGGGCAGGCAGATTGTCGGGTGCGGCTTGCCGGTTTCATTTGGCAGCTTTCCGGACGTCGCGGCCGACCTCATAAAACAACTGGATCCTTCAACTGTCATCAGCCTTGGTTTATGGCCAGGTGAAAGCATGATCCGGATTGAACGGATTGCCGTGAACATCGCCGACTTTGGAATTCCCGACAATGACGGGATTCGCGCTGTTGACCAGTTGGTTGACCCCGATGGCGCAGCAGCCCTGTTGTCGACGCTGCCCACAAGGGCCATTGAACGCGCACTGTTGCAGGATGGTATTCCCGCCAGCGTCTCTGCAACAGCCGGTACCTATTTGTGTAACATCTGCCTGTACAGCTTCTTGAAGGCAGCGCAACAATATCACCAACCAGTCGCTTGTGGTTTCATACATGTCCCGTATTTGCCTGAGCAGGTTGCTGACCTGTTGATCGCAACGCGCGATCAGGCCAGCCTGGAACTCCACCAGCGTTGCGACTATGCGTCAATGAGCCTGGACCGGATTGTACGAGCAGTAGAGATTGCAATTTCCCAGTGTGCGCAAGACGTCTCCGCCATGTGAACCTCGGGCGCGCTGACGCCAACGAGGAGTTTGTTTTTCAGACCTGCATATGGCTGAAGAGCCGCGTTGTCCATACCAGGCGCAGCAACCATTGGCGGTTATATCGCCGGTGTGTCAGACAGTACGGCCACTGACATCCGCGAACCGGAACAGCTTCGCAGAAGCGCTGTTTTTTCAACTGTCAGACTCCGGTCTCGCGCTGGACCCCTCGCCGGCGCGGGATTTATACCAATGGCCCCGAATTGCCCTGACAATTTCCCTGCGAACCCGGATTTTCCGATCACATTCTTGTAAAATTTTGAATTTGTTAAGTGTGCATCGCCACAAATGTGTGTATTGATACTTTAACGAGGATGGCGAGGCTTTTTTACTCTCCCTTTATGACGAGGGAGATCGGCCAAACGGTAAGGCAATACAGATGATCACAATTGTGAAACCAGCAATGTTGGGTGCAGCCCTGATTTTGGGTGCTGCCGGTCTGGCACAGGCACAGGCGATTGATTCAATCGGCGACCGTTTTATCCCGAAGGGTCATAGCTATGACAGCTCAAACAAAGGTTTGCCGAGCCTGAATTCTCAGGCGGACCGGACCAACAGCCGCGCGGATGTATTTGAGACAGAAATCTACAAGGCCGGCCGTGATCGGGCCTATTGGGATAGTTGGGTAAACTCGACCCACGGCACTTATCTGGACGGGCAACCGCGGTTGACCCCGGATTATTGAACCATTCAGTCTGAAATGACCGAAACTTTCAAAAGGCGGGCCGCAACAGGGTCCGCCTTTTATGATTCACCACCACGATGTTACCGGCGCGCACTCGCAAATGCCAACAATTCAGACTGTGCACAGGCGATCTGGTCACCATTCAAACGGCGGGACAGTTTCAGCCGATGCACCCGCGCCTGTTGACTGCCGCGCATGGCGGCAAGGGAAAACCATTTGTGCGCGCTCACCAGGTCGCGTGCACTTGCACCTTCGCCGCTCAACGACAGACCGGCAGCGACAAATCCATCCTCCGGCAGCCTTATCTCGTCTTGCCCGGGCGTGACGTCACGATAGTCGGCTAGGTCAATAATACTCGACATGGCTGAGAGCTCTCCAGTTACGCTTTACTGACACCGACCTTGCCAGCAAACATGGCCAAACAGCGTTAAAAGGCATGGTTATCAGATTATGAAACAACCGTTGCAATCCAGCACTGATAAACTCACATCCGCACTGGAATGAACACATGAACAGCGGATTTCAGGGCTTGGCGACTGAAATGTAGTCAGCAGTCCATTAACCGTTGATCAACCATGTTTGCCGCTTTTGGTTTAATCGGCGTTAGCCTTGTTTCGGTCCACCGAACAAAACTGAATACGCTGCATCATTGCTCCGGAGGTCTTCCGGCTTGCCGCGAAACTCGGCCCCCAGTGCCATGCCGGCGATGACCGCCGGACGCGACATAAGCGCTTCAAACCAGCGCTTCAGATTGGGAAAATCATCAAGGTTCTGTCCCTGGCGCTTGTGAGGTTTGACCCAGACGATGCACGCCATGTCGGCAACAGAATACTCGCCAGCCAGATATTCCGTCTTGCCCAGCTTCGTGTTCATCACGCCGTACAGCCTGGCGACTTCATTGGTGTAGCGTTCAATGGCATACGGTAGCTGTTCGCGCGCGTAGAACCGAAAATGATGGGCCTGCCCGCACATCGGACCCAGCCCACCGATTTGCCAGTAGAGCCATTGCTCGACCGCCACACGATGGCGCGCACCTGCAGGATAATACCGGCCTGTCTTGTTGCCGAGATACTGCAATATGGCCCCGGACTCGAACACCGAAATCGGCTCGCCATCGGGCCCGTCCGGATCAACAATCGCCGGCATGCGATTGTTCGGTGCGATATCCAGAAACTCCGCTTCAAACTGCTCACCCTTTAAAATGTCGACATACCGTACCTGATACGGCAATCCGCATTCCTCCAGCATGATGGAGATTTTCCAGCCGTTTGGTGTCGGCCAATAGTAAAGTTCGATGGGTGGTGTTGCCATTACAGTTGTCTCCTGGCCTGTCCGTCAGTTCCCCGGGACCACAATTGCAGCCGCAATTGGCAGATGGTCAGATCCTGCGTTACGTCCCACAATTGCCGGGACCGACAGGCTCAAACCAGCGCTGGTAAACATGTGATCGATGGAAAATTGCGGCAGGTGCGGGGCGAAAGCCGGCCATGTCGGCAGACTCGTAACCCTTCGCAACCCCGTCATGGACGCCAGCAATGCCAGCATAACCGAGTGCGGTGTCGCATTGAAATCGCCGACCACGATGCTTGCACCTTCAAGATCTCCTACCAGTCGGGAAATGGCCCGGATTTCCCTCTCCTGTCCGGTGACATCTGTGGGGCTGCTGAAATGGGTACCAACAATATTCACCCCGTGCCACCCGGCGCCCAAAGTGGCGCGAATATACGCCGGACTGTGCCGCCCGCGCTGCACATCTGAATCTGCAAACGGGTATTTCGAGTACATCTGCAGATGAGTTCCGGGCGGGCGTTTTTCCGGCAATCGGTAGGCAAACCTGTCTTCAAGCAACTTTTGCAAAGACTGACGCTGCCTGCCCATTTCAGTCAGAAACACCAGGTCCGGATTGAGCCTGGCAATCTCGCTGCCAACTGCATCATTCTGCTGGTTCCGGCCCCAGGTGTTGAAATGCATGATCTTGAGGACCCTGCTCCCACCGGGCACTGTGAAATTTGCAGGTAGGCGATCCGCACTCAACTTGCTCCAGCTGCCAATCCCGACAATGCCGGCCGTCATCACCCCGAGGGCAACAGCAACTCGCAATGGTTTGGCGGCAAAAAACGCCAATCCAAACGCAACAATGGCCAGAATGAAATGCAGCGTGAAATGGCTGAGCACGTCAAGCTCGATCCAGAACCAGCTCAGATAGCTGGCCGCAAGCGCAGCACTCGCCGCTGCTATGCCGCCCAGACAAAATGCTTTGCCAAAGTTGCCCTTGTTCATGGAGCGTACCGTTTCATGACATTTGCCTGGCAGCATCGACAACGCCGGCAGATGTCTGCCTGACCTCCGGCAAGGATTACTCCACGCCCAGCTTGGATTTGAGCAGGTCGCTGACCGCCTGGGGGTTGGCCTTGCCGCCGGTGGACTTCATCACCTGGCCGACAAACCAACCCACCATGGTCGGTTTTTCGGCAACAGCTGCCACCTTGTCCGGGTTGGCAGCAATCACTTCATCGACAGCAGCCTCAATGGCACCTGTGTCTGTGACCTGTTTCAAACCGCGTTCTTCCACGATCTGTATGGGATCAATACCGGGTTCGTTCCAGGTGATTTCAAAAACGTCCTTGGCGATCTTGCCGGAAATGGTCTTGTCGCTGATCATCTCCACAATGGCACCAAGTTGGCCGGCAGAAATCGGACTGTCGCCGATATCCTTGCTTTCCTTGTTGAGGCGGCCGAACAATTCGTTGATCACCCAGTTGGCTGCCAGTTTGCCATCTCTGCCACCGGCAACCTCTTCAAAATAACTCGCCGATGCCGGTTCCATGATCAGCACTTCCGCATCGTAAGCAGTCAGGCCGAAGTCTTTAATCAGTCTGACCTTCTTTTCGTCCGGCAGTTCCGGCAGCGAAGCCTTGATGTCTGCAATCCAAGTCGGGTCAACCTCGAGAGGCAACAGGTCAGGATCGGGAAAATACCGGTAATCATGGGCTTCTTCCTTGGAGCGCATCGAGCGGGTTTCACCCTTGCGCGGGTCGTACAGCCGGGTTTCCTGATCAATGCTGCCGCCGTCCTCCAGAATGTCGATCTGGCGGCGGGCTTCATACTCTATCGCCTGGCCCATGAACCGCATGGAATTGACATTCTTGATCTCGCAGCGCGTACCGGCTTCACCGCCCGGTTTGCGCACCGAAACATTCACATCGGCGCGCAGCGACCCTTCTTCCATATTCCCGTCACACGTACCCAGATAACGCATGATGGTGCGAACCTTCGACACATAGGCCTTGGCTTCATCAGCCGACCGCATATCGGGTTTCGAGACAATTTCCATCAGCGCGACGCCGGACCGGTTCAGATCCACCATCGACATTGTGGGATGCTGATCATGGATCGACTTGCCGGCATCCTGTTCCAGGTGCAGCCGCTCGATGCCGACTTCAACCTGGGTATTCTCGTCCAAATCAAGGACAACGCGCCCTTCACCCACAATCGGCTGCTTGAACTGGGAAATCTGATAACCCTGCGGCAGGTCAGGGTAGAAATAGTTCTTTCGGTCGAAAACCGAATATTCGTTGATCTGGGCCTGCAGACCAAGCCCGGTGCGAACCGCCTGTTCAACGCAGTATTTGTTGATCACCGGCAACATGCCCGGCATGGCTGCATCGACGAGCGACACATGGTCATTCGGCGCACCGCCATATTCGGCCGATGCACCGGAGAACAGTTTCGATTTGGAACTGACCTGGGCATGAACTTCCAGGCCGATAATGATCTCCCAGGGGCCGGTACCCCCTTCAATCCAGTCGGTTTTGTCAGCGACTCGCGCAAATAAGGTCATCGATCAGGGTCCTGCAGAAGCGATATGAATAGTGTTGTGACTTCGTAGCGCGCAGCATCCGTTGCAGCAAGGCCCAAAGATACCTACATAGCCCACTGGACCAGCAGAAACTGAGTATCCATGTCGCGGCTGTAGTTTTAAGCCGCTATCGAATTCATATTGCTCGATGACCACAATTAGACGTGGATAACGTCGATCCGACAACCTCGAACTGACGTAAACTGTCAGTAGCTTTCGCCGCGCACCGTTGCGCATGTTCTCTTTTTGATCTAGGTCTCCATCATGGCCGAAACCAAACGCATTATATCAGTTCAGGGCGCGCGCGAGCACAACCTCAAGAACGTTTCCATCGAGTTGCCGCGCGACAAGCTGATTGTCTTCACAGGACTGTCTGGATCCGGCAAGTCGTCGCTTGCATTCGACACCATCTATGCCGAAGGCCAGCGCCGCTATGTGGAAAGCCTGTCGGCCTATGCAAGGCAGTTTCTGGAGATGATGCAGAAGCCCGATGTTGATCAGATCGATGGTCTGTCACCTGCAATTTCCATCGAACAGAAGACCACCAGCCGCAATCCCCGCTCAACAGTCGGCACCGTGACCGAGATTTACGATTACATGCGGCTGTTGTTTGCCCGTGTCGGTATTGCCTATTCACCTGCCACAGGGCTGCCGATCGAGAGTCAGACCGTCACACAAATGGTCGACCGGGTCATGGAGGTTGAAGACGGCGCGCGGCTTTACCTGCTCGCGCCAATCGTTCGCGGCCGCAAGGGCGAATACCGCAAGGAATTTGCCGAACTCATGAAGAAGGGCTTCCAACGCGTCAAGGTGGACGGTCAGTTCCACGAGATCGCCGACGTTCCCGCCCTCGACAAGAAGTACAAGCATGACATTGATGTCGTGGTGGACCGGCTTGTGGTGCGCGATGATATTGCCACACGGCTGGCGGACAGTTTTGAGACCGCCCTCAAGTTGACCGACGGACTGGCTGTCGTGGAATTTGCCGACAAACCTCTGCCCGACTCAGAAACTTCAGCCAGCAGTGCCAACAAGTCCCTCAACGAAACCCACGAGCGCATCACGTTTTCGGAAAAATTTGCCTGCCCGGTTTCCGGTTTTACCATCGATGAGATAGAACCGCGGCTGTTTTCCTTCAACAACCCGTTCGGCGCCTGCCCGAAATGTGATGGTCTCGGCACGGAACTGCGTTTCGAGGCCGATCTGGTGGTGCCGGACAAGACCTTGTCCATGCGTCAGGGCTGCATCGTACCGTGGGCCAAGACCGGCGCTACCTCGCCTTACTACACCCAGACGCTGCAGGCCTTGTGCAAGCACTACAAGGCATCCATGTCGACGCCATGGGAAGAACTGGACGATAATATCAAGGACGCAATTTTGCTGGGCACCGGCGATGAGGAAATCACTTTCGTTTATGATGATGGTCTCCGGTCCTACAAGACCAGGAAACCGTTGGAGGGTGTTATCGGCAATATCGAACGCCGCTGGCGTGAAACCGATTCCAGCTGGGTGCGGGAAGAACTGGCCCAGTTCCAGTCGGACTATCCGTGTCAGGCATGCAACGGCTACCGGTTGAAACCGCAGGCACTGGCAGTGCGCATCAACGGACTGCATGTGGCACAGGTATCCCTCATGTCGATCCGCGCCGCAAATGACTGGTTCCACGAACTGTCGGACAAACTGACACCGAAACAGCTGGAAATCGCCGCCCGTATCCTCAAGGAAATCCGCGAGCGGTTGAAATTTCTGGTTGATGTCGGCCTGGATTATCTCACGCTGTCACGCAAGTCCGGGACCTTGTCGGGCGGTGAAAGCCAGCGCATTCGTCTCGCCTCGCAAATCGGGTCGGGCCTGACCGGTGTCCTGTATGTGCTGGATGTACCATCTATCGGCCTGCACCAGCGTGACAATGCCCGCTTGCTGGAGACACTGGTGCATCTGCGCGACATCGGCAACACGGTGATTGTGGTTGAGCACGACGAAGACGCCATTCGGTCAGCCGACTATGTGGTCGATATCGGCCCCGGAGCCGGCATTCATGGCGGCACCATCGTTGCAGAAGGCAGCGCTGAAGAAGTGATGGCCAACCCGGCGTCACTGACCGGCAAGTACCTGACCGGGGTCATGCAGGTACCGACACCGGCCAAGCGCCGAAAGCTCAACAAGAAACGTGTCATCAAGGTATCCGGCGCGCGCGCCAACAATCTGAAAAACGTGTCGACCGAACTGCCCCTGGGGCTGTTCACCTGCGTAACCGGCGTGTCAGGCGGCGGTAAATCCACACTGCTGATCGACACCGTCTACAAGGCAGCAGCGCGCAAGCTGATGAAGGCACGCCAGATACCTGCAGCGCACGACAAGATTGAAGGACTTGAACTGCTCGACAAGATCATCGACATCGACCAGTCGCCCATTGGCCGCACACCGCGCTCCAACCCGGCCACCTATACCGGTGCATTCACCCCGATCCGTGAATGGTTCGCGGCACTGCCGGAATCAAAGGCACGCGGTTACGGTCCGGGCCGGTTTTCGTTCAACGTCAAGGGCGGACGCTGCGAGACCTGCCAGGGTGACGGGGTTATCAAGATCGAAATGCATTTCCTGCCGGACGTCTATGTCACCTGCGATGCCTGCCACGGCAAACGCTACAATCGCGAAACCCTCGACATAACCTTCAAGAACAAGTCCATCGCCGACATCCTGGACATGACTGTTGCCGAAGGGGCCGACTTTTTCCGCGCGGTTCCCGCAGTACGCGACAAACTGGTGACGCTTGAACGCGTCGGGCTTGGCTACATCAAGGTCGGGCAACAGGCCACCACCTTGTCGGGTGGCGAAGCACAGCGGGTCAAGCTCGCCAAGGAACTGTCAAAACGGGCCACCGGGCGTACACTGTACTTGCTGGATGAACCAACCACCGGGCTGCATTTTCACGATGTAGCCAAGTTGCTGGAAGTGCTGCACGAACTGGTTGAGCACGGCAACACAGTAGTGGTCATCGAACACAATCTGGAAGTCATAAAGACCGCTGACTGGATCATCGATCTTGGACCTGAAGGCGGTGATGGCGGCGGTGAAATTGTCGCCGTGGGAACCCCGGAAGACGTGGCCCGCGTCGAACGGTCGTACACCGGTCAATACCTGGCGCCAGTGCTGTCGCGTCGCAAACAGGCAGCAGCTGAATAGACTGTCATGATTGCAGATCATGCCATGTGCTGATATTGTCTGTCAAAACCGGACAATAACAGCACATGCAATAAGTATTTCTCATGGCTATCGCCCTTCGCAAAAACCTGCCCCCGACAAATGCCCTGGTGGTGTTTGAAGCTGCCGGCCGGCACATGAACTTCACCCGCGCAGCCAAGGAACTGGATGTCACCCAGTCAGCAGTCAGCCGGCAAATCCAGTTGCTGGAAGACTTTCTGGGCGTATCGGGATTTCAGCGTCAGTCGCGGGGCCTGTCGCTGACGCGTGAGGGCGAACGCCTGCACCGCGCCGTGGGCATGGGGCTGGAACACATTGCCAATGTCTCATCCGACCTGCGACGCCAACCGGGACCAGGAGAACTGACGGTTGCCACCTCGGTGGCATTTGCATCCTACTGGCTGATGGCGCGCATTGCCAAGTTCCGCGCATCACATCCGGAAATCGACATTCGCCTGGTCGCCTCATCGCCGGTCTATGATCTGGCCAGCGAAGGCATTGATATCGCGGTGCGTTATGGCGCCGGTGAATGGCCTGCGGCAGATGCCGTACGGTTGTTCGACAACGAAATCTGGCCAGTGTGTTCACCGCGTTACATGGAAAAGTCCAGCCCGATCACTTCGGAAACAGACCTGCTGCGCCATTCATTGCTGCATCTCAACAAATTCGACCGCAACTGGGTTACCTGGGACAGCTTTCTGGAATCTCTCGGCGTTGAGGGTGAGCACTCGGGCCGCGGCTACACCTTCGACAATTATATGGTGCTGATCCAGTCCGCCTTGCGCGGCGAAGGGATAGCACTGTGCGGCAGGCGGCTGGCGGAGGATTTCATCGAACAGGGCGATCTGGTACGCCCCGTCGAAGCGGCACAGCAGTCGGACCGCGCATTCTGGCTGCTCCGGCCGAAGGATGGCCAATTGTCACCTCAGGCACGGCAGTTTTACGAATGGCTGCTTGATGAGGCCCGCTGATCTGCAAGCTATCTTGCCGACCCGGACTTTTGTCTCTAGTCATTGCAGCCATGACAGATCACTCAATTCATATTATCGGCGGCGGTATGGCAGGCTCCGAAGCCGCATGGCAGGCCGCACAGGCCGGCGCGCAGGTTATTGTTCACGAAATGCGCCCTGTTCGCGAAACCGATGCCCACCAGACCGACGGGTTGGCCGAACTGGTATGTTCCAACTCGTTTCGTTCAGATGACGACGAGCACAACGCAGTGGGCCTGCTGCACTGGGAAATGCGCCAGGCAGGATCGATAATCATGGCAATGGGCGACCGTCACAAGTTGCCGGCCGGCGGTGCACTGGCAGTAGACCGGGATGCCTTTTCAGCCGACGTGACCGCGACTTTGCAGGCCCACCCCAATATCCAAATTGAACGCGGCGAGGTCGCCGGACTGCCTCCGCAGGACTGGACGCAGGTCATCGTGGCGACTGGCCCCCTCACCTCACCAGCACTGGCCGAAGACATTCGCAGAACCACGGGCGAAGACGGCCTGGCGTTTTTTGATGCCATCGCGCCGATCATCTATCGCGAGTCGATTGACTTTGATCAGGCATGGTTCCAGTCGCGCTACGACAAGGCAGGACCCGGCGGAACCGGCGCTGATTACATCAATTGCCCCATGAACCGGGCACAATATGAAACCTTCATCACCGCCCTGATTGAAGGCGACAAGGCAGACTTCAAGCAATGGGAGGAAAGCACGCCCTATTTCGATGGCTGCCTGCCGATCGAGGTCATGGCTGAACGCGGGCCCGAAACCCTGCGCCATGGACCCATGAAGCCGATGGGCCTGACCAACAAGCACAAACCTGATGAGAAACCCTATGCGGTGGTCCAGCTCCGCCAGGACAATGCGCTTGGCACGCTCTATAATATGGTCGGTTTTCAGACCAAGCTGAAGCATGGCGAACAGGTGCGGATTTTCCGGGCAATTCCCGGCCTGGAAAAAGCCGAATTCGCCCGCCTTGGAGGACTTCACCGCAACACTTTCATCAACTCACCGCAATTGCTTGACAGCTCGCTGCAGCTCAAGGCCCGCCACGGATTGCGGTTTGCCGGGCAGATCACCGGCGTGGAGGGATATGTTGAAAGTGCCGCCATGGGACTGATGGCCGGTCGCATGGCCGCAGCAGACCTGACCGGAAACACTTTGCCGCCACCGCCACCCACAACCGCGCACGGTTCCCTGATCTCGCATATCTCGGGCGGTCATCTCAGTGATACAGATGGTGACATGACCACCAAGGCGCGCTCGTTTCAGCCCATGAATGTCAACTTCGGCCTGTTTCCGGAGGTGGAAGTGTCGCGCGATGAAAACGGCAAGCGCCCGCGCGGAAAAGCTAAAAAACCGGCCCGCCAACTGGCCTACACCAGTCGCGCCAAGGTTGATTTCAGTGCCTGGCTGTCCGTTCACGATACCCGTGCGGCAGCCGAGTAGCCTGTTGAACACCCGATAAAATGCGATACGATTAAATCGTTTCACTGCGCACGGCATTCAGCAGCCGCAGTTGCCGCATCCATTGCGGTGAAGTGATGACCTTGGTCGTCAGCGAGGCACGCGCGCGTTCCAGCTTCTTCAGATAACCCGGCACCAGGGCAACCGGCAGGTAAGCCTTGACGGCTGCCTCCGGCACAAGGTGCCACTGTTCGCGAGCCTCTTCGAGACGTTTGTTTGCATGCCGGCATAATTGCAGCAACACCAGTTCAAGCCCGGCGCCTCCCCTACCCGACAGCACATGGGCCGCGGTCAGGTCATGCTTTGCCAGCATGTCCGCTGGCAACATGCACTGCCCCCGGGCACGATGTATCGGCAAGGACCGCATCAATCCGGTCAACCCCATCGCCACACCGGCAAGACCGGAGACCTCGGTGCATTCAAGACCATCATCACCGGCCATGATCAGTGCACTCATCTGCAACAGGGCAGATGACGTCTCGCCCAGATATCCTTCCAGCGTGTTCAGGTCCGGCATGGGATCGTCAAACAGGTCGAACCGGCGCGCTTCCAGCATGGCCTGGAATGAGTGACGCGGCAGGTCGCCGGCCTCGATTGCGCGGGCCAGTCCTTGTGCAAGTGGAGAGTCAACCGTCTGCCCAAGATAAATCGCATCAATGACTTCGTTCCACCAGGCAAGTCTCACCTCGCCGGCAGCAGGATCGGAAACCCTCTCACGGATCTGGGCAAGTTCCGAATTGAACGCGAACAGCCCCGCCAGAAAACCGCGACACCGCTCCGGCATGAGCAGCAGGCACAAATACCGGTCACGGTCGGATTTGCGCAGGTCGTCAAGCAACAACTCCATCAACTCTGTCGGAAATGGGCTCATGATCCGCTCCGATGATGCTCGACCGCAATCAGTGCACACGCCACATCGCGGCCTTCCTGCAACAACACATTGTAGGTTCGAACAGCCGCCCCGGTTGCCATGGGTTCGAGGCCGATACCGGCTTCCACGAAAGCCCGGCGAATTTCACTGGACGGGAACACCTGTGCATCACCGGTGCCCAGCAAAACAAACCCGATATTATCCGGAGCAGCCAAAATCTGTCCGAAGTCCGACACCTGCAGGTCCTGCGGATTTATCGGCGGCCAGCCATAAACACCACCAGGCAGACACAGCAGTGAGCCCTTGTGCGACAAATCGCGAAACCTGAAACCGCCATTACCATAAGCGTCAATTGCAACGCGCTCCGGTAAAAACGGCGTGTCGTTCATCAGGGCTACACGATCTCTGCCTGGGCTTTGTCCCCCGGGCCCGGAGTTGGCGCACGATCCACGTATGCGCCGAGCAGTGACAGCAAAGGCGCACCGATAAAGATCGACGAATAGGTACCGATGAGGACGCCCCAGATCATGGCGAATGTAAACCCGCGCAGCACTTCACCGCCAAATACATAAAGTGATATCAGCGCCACCAGCGTGGAGATTGATGTCATCAGGGTGCGTGGCAGTGTCTGATTGAGAGACATGTCGATCATCTGGTCGAAGTCCATCTTCTTGTACTTGCGCAAGTTCTCGCGAAACCGGTCGAAGACAACCACGGTATCATTCAGCGAGTAGCCGACGATGGTCAGAAGCGCTGCAATTATGGTCAGGTCGAACTGCAGCTGAAGCACGGCAAACAGCCCGATCGTCAGCGCCACATCGTGCACCAGTGTGGCCACTGTTCCGATGGCAAACTGCCATTCAAATCGTAGCCAGATGTAGACCATGATGGCGGCAAACGACAACAGGATGGCGAGAACGCCGTCGCGCGCCAGTTCGCCGGATACCTTGGGACCTACGATATCAACTGCGCGATACTCGACTTTTTCGCCCAGCGCCTTTTTAACCGTATTGATGGCGTTTTGCTGGGCGTCTTCGCCACCGGGTTGGGTCTCGATTCTGATCGACACATCATCCGGGCGGCCGAACTCCTGCAGTTCGGAATTGCCAAGCCCCAGACCGGCTATGGTCTTGCGCAGCCCGTCAAT
>JBDNEZ010000315.1:0-11076 GCA_041690095.1 Anderseniella sp. | reverse complement strand
CCACCCAGTCATTTAGATCAGGTGGCAAAAGCAGCCGTTGCGAACGGTCATAATCACGAAAATTGCTCATGCCAGATTATACATGATCAAGACAGAAAAGACTCCTGAAAACTCGACAAATCCGACAGACTGCTAGAGCATTATCCGTTCAGATGGAATCATCTGTTCGGATAAAAATGCTCGATTCCAAAGTGTTAGAGCAATTTTATGCATCCATATGGATGCATATTGCTCTAATGGTGGGATGCTCCATGTTTCAGCGCTTCAAACCCGACAATCACATCCAGCAATTCATTGGTGATCTCCGACTGACGCACCGAGCGCAGGGTTGCAAGCATCTGATCATACCGCTCACCTACGGCTCGTTCAGCCTGTTGCATCAGCGCCAGGCGAGCGGCGTTTTCTGTAACCATCGCTTCCGCAGTTGCACTGAACAGGCTGGCAAATAGATGGTTGCGTATAAGCGCGGCAAATATTGCCGCAGGCGCCATTGTGAGGACTGGCAAGGAGCGCGATATCCATGGGCGTTTTTTCAGGTCAATCAGCAGGTTTGGCTCAAGTGGCAACAGAGTGTTGATGACCGGCGACTGAAGACCCCTGTCCTCGCGTTGCATGTAAACCATTGTTACGTGCAACTCGTGGCCGGGTGTGTTGGTCCGTTGCCGATCGAGTGCAACCAGGATTTCACCAGCCAGCCTGCCTACTCCATCGGCGGAAGCAGGTGGTGTAAAGGCTTCATCAGGAGGATATCCGAGCCCGGTGAGTGCGTCTTCCATACGGCTCCCGACGGCAAGAATACGCCCGTTGGGCGATCCAATATCGGCCAGTGCCGCATTTGCGACAGCCTCATTATAGCCACCGCACAGGCCATGGTCTGAGCCGAAAATTACGGCAACTTTCAAAACGTTGGAACCGGCAAGAGGCACCTGGAAGCCCGGCACGGAATGCGCGAAAATCTGAAATCCTTCCAGGATCGCTGCATGGTAGGTTTCAATTGCATTGGCCGCGCGTTCGTATGGCGTGGCATTAACCGCAGACAGTGTCTTCATTGTGCGCACGATGCCATGGATGCTCTGCAAGGTTTTCATGCGCCGCGAAACGGCTTCATATGTCTCGGTCATCGGGTTCGCCCTTCCCCGCAGAAAGGCCTTTGCGGGCGATTTCTATCATTGCATCGCGGTCTTCATCGCCAAATTTTTTACCGCTGGTAATGCGTTCGGCAATCGGTCCGAGTTCACTGCGAGCCGCAGCGCGAATGGTGTTCATCGCGGAGTTCATTTTCTGCTCTGGAACCGCGTCCAGCAAACCATTCATGGCCGCCAGCAGGACCGTCAGCTGTTCACAAGCCGGTATGGGATCGCGCTCGGGCTGACGCAGGGCAGAACGCACCGCCGCGCCGCGTTTCAATCTCGACCTGGTATCATCATCAAGGCGTGTTCCGAACCGGGCAAAACTCTCCAGTTCTTCAAATTGTGAAAGCGTAATTCGGATGTTCCCGGCCACATCCCGAAAGGCCGGACTTTGGGCTTTGCCACCGACCCGCGAAACGGATTTTCCAAGATCCACTGCTGGAAACTGGCTCTTCTGGACAAGTCGCGGCGACAAGTAAATCTGGCCGTCCGTAATCGATATGAGATTGGTCGGAATATAAGCAGACAAATTCTCTGCCTGGGTTTCGAGTACCGGCAGTGCTGTTATCGATCCCCCTCCGATTGCCGTAGAGAATTGTCCCGACCGTTCAAGCAGTCGGGCATGAACGTAAAAAATGTCACCGGGATAGGCTTCGCGCCCGGGTGGACGCCTCAGCAACAGGCTGAGCTCGCGATAAGCACGGGCATGGCGGGTTAAATCGTCGAATACGATCAGAACATCGCGCCCCTGACCGGAAAAACTCTCAGCCATTGTCATTGCCGCATAAGGGGCGATGTAACCTAGTCCCGGCGCCTCGTCGTCACCTGCGACCATAACGATAGACCGTTTCATCATATCGCCCTCCAAGAGTGCTGCGATGACACGTGCAACAGCGTCACCTCTCTGGCCGATGGCACAATAGATGCAGACGACATCGCTCGAGGACTGATTGAGAATTGCATCAACCGCGATTGAGGTTTTTCCAGTCTGCCGATCACCGATAATCAGTTCACGTTGACCGCGTCCAACGGGCACCGCAGCATCTATCGCCTTAATGCCGGTAAGCAGGGGGCGCGAGACGCTGGTGCGGTTTAAAATAGCAGGTGCCGGTGCTTCAATCGGCATTATCAGGTCAGTTGTTATGGGACCTTCTCCGTCCAGCGGACGGCCCAATGCGTCAACCACCCTGCCGAGCAGGCTTTCACCGACAGGAACGCTGACTACAGAACGCGTGCCGCGTACCTCATCGCCGACTGCAATCGACTCGTTGGAACCAAGCAGCACAACACCCAGATGTCCGGGTTCAAGATCGAATACGATACCGTTGACGCCAGACGCAAAAACGACAAGCTCATCGGCGAGCGCGCTTGACAGACCTGAAACGGCCGCTATGCCCGCCCCAACTTCCCGGACTGTGCCGATTTCGACGATTTGCGGTTTTGGCGTAGCTCCCGAAACAAGAGCATCGATGATCGCGACCGCACTCTCATCGGCGGGTGTTGCTTGCGGAGAACTCATAACGCGCCCGCCCTGGTCCCCGAACGCGTGCCAAGGTGTTGCTCCAGAGCAGCCTGCAGCTCATCAAAATAGCTGTCAACAGTCCACCCCACATGCGTATTGCCCAAGCGAAGCTTGATGCCTGGCGACTGCGTCTTGTCGGTCTCAAATGTCAGGGCTATATCGGGGACAATCTCTTTGAAGCACCTGGCAAGACGGGTGCGCGATGCTTTCCCCAACGGAAAACTGGTCACCGCGACTGCCTTTTTCGCATTCCTGGCGGCAGCACGGAGATCTTCGCCCATCTCGGCCAGTTGGCTTGCCAGCCGGTCAACAATACGATCCTCCAGCCGGGTATCGGACAGATCTGTCAATGCTTTGCGGCTGAGCGACAATAGCGCGCCGGCACCTGCGTTGCGCAATTCCTCGGCGTATGCACTGCGTATTTTGGCTTTCTGAATGTTCCAGTTCTGCATCTCGGATTCCAGCAAGTTGTTGGTCGTCACCTGCTGCGCACTACGTTCATCCCTGGCGCTCTTTTGAGCCGCTTCAAAAAGTGAGGTTCGTTCTGCTTCAAAGGCGGCAAGTTTTTCACGATAATCCGTTTCAGCAGCAATCGCCTTTGTCTTTGCCTCTTCGGCCGCCTCGGCCCGGGCATTGATTTCGGCCTCGCGCGCGTCTATCCCATCCAGAATGGGACGATAGAGAAAGCGTTTGAGCAGCCAGATCAGAACCAGAAAGTTCACCAGCTGGGCCGCAACGGTAATCCAGTCAATCGACATGGTTCAATTGCCCGCGCTTTTTGCGGCCTCAAGGGCGGCCGTCCAGAATGGATTGGCGAAAATCAGGATCATTGCCACGACAAAGCAATAGATTGCCGTCGATTCAATCATCGCCAGACTGACAAACAGAGTGCGTGACAATGTCCCGGCGGAATCGGGCTGTTGGGCAATTGACGCAAGTGCTTGTGAGGCGGCGCGAGCCTCACCCAGTGCCGGGCCCAGGGCACCGAATGATACGGTCAGCCCAGCTGTGAATATCGATACGATTGCGATGAGTGAGAGATCGGTCATCTAGCTATCCTCCTTTGAGTTTGATGTGGCCGGTCCGCCGGTGGCGGCGGCGATGTAGACGGTTGCAAGAATGGCAAAAATGTAGGCCTGGATAAGCCCCGTCAGAAGTCCAAGCACATCCATGACGACTGGAAAGAAGAACGGCGCCACACCAAGCAGAATGGCAGCGATAACCGCTCCGCTCATGATGTTGCCGTAAAGACGGATGGCCAGAGCCAGCCCGCGCGTGAATTCACCGATGAGGTTGAATGGCAGCATCACGAAGGATGGCTCGACAAAACTGTGCAGGTATTTCCCGATACCACGGCTTGCGATGCCAAATGCCGGCACCGCAACAAACACTGACAAGGCCAGCGCCGCTGTTGTTGACAGTGAGGCCGTGGGCGGGTCGAAGCCGGGTATGATCAGCAGTAAATTGGAAACCGCAATGAACAGAAACAGGGTCCCTACGAAGTAAATCAGGTTTCCACTTGGCTTGTGGGTGATCTCGGCGATCTGGTCCTTGATACCGGTTACAATCACTTCAAGTGCCGTGCGCCATCTTGTGGCTGGAACATCGGGGCGCAATCGCCAGGTGACGATCATCGACACCAACGTCAATATAACCATCACCACCCAGGTGTTGAAGATGGTTGCGTTGACTGGAAGTCCAAATGCCTCGAAGACAATGCGCGTATCGGGTGTCAGTTGCATCTAGCGAACCTCATTGGGTGAGGAAACGCGCGCAATCATCACGGCTGCAAATCTCACCGCCAGAAAAGCCGCAGCGAAGCCGAGTGCAGATGAAACTCCCATCTGGACAATCGCCCAGGTGGCAAGCAGGAAAACCAGAATTCGCAGCGCCGCACTGATCAAGAGCACCAACCCGGCTTTACTGCCCCCCAGTGCAATTCGAACACTGAGAGCCAGGCCCGCAAAATAAATCGCACTGACCAATGTGCCGATGGCGAATCCTGATGCAACGTCGTTCCAGTTCACAAGCTGTCTCCGTTCAATTTGGATTTGACGGGTAGCCGTCGATCGCAGATCATTGAGCCCCGCCTTCCCGGCTGACCCATTTCCAGGCAACAATTGCGCCAACAAAAACACCGGCCAGAAGCAAGGCTACTGTCCAGGAAAACTGTTGCGGTGCAGTGCGATCCAGCCACTGACCAAGCAGAGCACCACCGATTGTAGGGACGGCCACAGACCATCCAATCATGCCGAACATGCCGAACCCCATGAGCGGATTGGACGGCGGTGTTGCGCGTGCCCTGCGCATTCTGTCGGCTTTGTCTTCGATTTCGTGCAAAGCCTGATCTTCTTTCTTTTGCGGCGCTTTCATGAGTGCGCGTCTTTCAATCTAGCAAAATTGCGCACTATGTCTGCTTCAAGCCGCGACAAGGCTGATCGCGCAGTTCTTTCCTGCTCATCCATGTCAACGAAACTTTCACGGATCGTGGTCTTCAGGCTTTTCAGGTCGTTACCGCGTGCGGCCCGGCGCACGCAGATATCCACATGAGGCCCGTGCTTGACGAGAATGCCTTCATCAATGCCAAACAGTTGTTCCGCACCGGCTTGGGTTTTCAGCACCAGAACGCAGGGCACCAACGCGGTCACAAAGTCGATGTGATTGGGCAGAATTCCAAACGAACCGTTCTCTGCATAGGCCATCAACTCTTCAGCCGAACCATCATACAAGACCCCTGCAGGAAGCCGCAGGGATACCGTCATCGTCGCTTGCTTATTCATGACCCACTTCCCAACTCATCCAGCGAACCGATCATGTAGTAATCACTTTCGGGTTGGTTGAACTCGGTCTGGCTTAGCAACACCTCACATCCATCAAGAGTTTCCTTGAGCGATACGGTTCGACCTTTCACAGTGGAAAAGGCTTGTGTGGTGAAAAATGGCTGCGTTAAAAATCGTTCCAGCCGACGGGCCCTCGCGACCGTCAAGCGGTCCTCCGTGGAAAGTTCCTCCAGTCCGAGCATCGCGATAATGTCGCGCAGGTCTTCATACTCCGCCAGAGTTCGTCTGACGGCGCGGGCAATATCATAGTGCCGCTGGCCAACCACGCCCGGCGTGAGCAGTACGGATGTCGATGCGAGCGGATCAATTGCAGGATAGAGACCTTCGCTGGCGCGCTTCCGGGACAGAACCACCGAAGCGGACAGATGCGAGAAAATGTGGGCAGCCGCAGGATCGGTAAAATCATCGGCTGGCACATAAACTGCCTGAATTGACGTGATTGCACCAGACTTTGTGGACGCGATCCGTTCCTCAAGCTCAGCCAGTTCAGTTGCCAGAGTTGGCTGGTATCCGACACGTGAAGGCATTCGACCCAACAGCCTTGAAACTTCCGAACCGGCCTGCACAAATCGAAAGATGTTGTCGATCAACAGCAACACATCTCGATGCTTCTCATCACGGAAATACTCGGCAACGGTCAGCGCTGTATTTCCAATGAGAAACCGTACGCCGGGAGATTCGTTCATCTGTCCAAACAGCATGACTGTCCGATCAAGAACCCCGGCCTCGCTCATCTCCCGGTAAAGTTCTTCCGCCTCCCGCGACCGTTCGCCGATACCACAAAACATGCTGACGCCGTCTTGATGGTGTATCGTATTATGGATCAGTTCGGTGATCAGAACGGTTTTTCCGACCCCTGCGCCACCGAACAGGCCGGTTTTTCCGCCCCGTTCGACCGGGCATAACAGATCAAGCGCCTTGATACCGGTTTCAAGCACCTCGGTCCGCGAGACCCGAGAGGTCAGGGGTGGAGGTTTTTGATGGATTGCAGCGCGTTGTTCCGTATCGAGCGCTTCCTTTCCGTCAATCGGCTCCCCGAAAACATTCAACATCCGGCCAAGCAGGGCATCGCCGACCGGGACAACAAGCGGACCTCCGCTGGCTTCAACCGCCATGCCGAGCCCCAGTCCCTGGACCGCCGCGAGTGCAATGCCTCGTACGACGCCTTTACCCATGAGATCGGAAACCTCGATAGGCACCTTGCCGGCTCGAAGCAGATCATGAATACGCGGAACACTGCCTGAAAATTCCACATCAATAACGCCGCCGCGAATGGCGACTATTTTCCCGGTGTCTGCGTGTGCTGTGCGCTGCATCATGGCGAAACCATCTTGATCAGGGTCAGATTGCATGCAGGACTGTCGCGGAAATAATGGCGCATGACAGAAACTGATGTCGAGGAGACACGATCCGGAAGCGGCACCGAACCCATGATCCCCCGCCGTTTTAGATAGCTGGAGGATTGGAGTTTTCGCGAGCCATTGATGTCTTGCCTGAACATTTGATATTTCCACAATTCAAACGTCGAACGAGCGCGCCTGTAGCTTCTGTTTAAATCTACTTTGACCTTCCGGGACTTGATCCACGTCAAATTCGAATTATCCGACCAAATCCTGCTGCATTAGGCCCTTATGTCCGGAGACGCTTGGAAAGCGGTTTTCGTCTGCCAAGCGGATTACTTTTGTATCCCGTACGCTAACGGAAAAGGCTTCACGTTGGTGATCACGCGCCAATCTGGCGACTACAGATAATTGCTGACCTGAAATGCTGTTTCGATATAAGCTGATCACGTCAGTTACACGGCAATATTGCTTCACAGTCAGCTGCAAGTGAGTATTGGAATGCTTGGCAAAGCCGAGGAAGCGAATGACACCACGGTTCCGCTCGGCCGTGACGTCTTCATGCGAACGCCGGTTCGTGAACTCGCTGCTAGATCAGGATGATTTTTGGTTGACTCAACCAAAAACCATAAACCTGATCGTTTCCAAAGTGTTAGAGCAACATGGGTTCAATTGAACCCATGTTGCTCTAGCCTTGAGGATTTCGAATGAGGGTGAAACAGTGCACGACAGGGCTTTGTGCCTTTTCGGGCATTTTTCGACTTCAGGCGGGTGTTTCGTTTCAAACCCGAAGGGCGGGGTCTATTTCACCCATAACAGTGTTGAAAAGTCTTGAAAACCGGACTGTTTCCTGCGACTTCTCGCATGGTCAAAGGCAAAATATCCTTCCGCAGAATGGATAAGATTAATGGGTCCTGACCCTAAGATGGCGCTCGACTTCGAGCTTCTGGCCGCTTCCGATCCCCGAGTGTGCCTGCTTGTGGACACCGACGGTATCGTTTTGTCAGCCAACACTGCGGCGCGGCATGCCTTACCAGGTCTTGTACCCGGAGAGAAGCTGGCCGGCTTGAGCCCGTTGCCTGCCAATGTCGCAGACTACATCCGGCTTTGCGCCAAATCGCGAAGCGCCGTGCCGGGAGTTATCCAGCTGATCTCTCAGACCGGAGAGCCAGTTTCCTGGATCGGACACGGCGGATCGGTTGAACTGGATGCCGATGGCGTCCGCTGGATTGTCGTGCGATTGGAGCAAGCCGAACAGAGCAAATCGGTTTTGCTGAAGACCAACCAGCAAATCGGCAAGGTTGACACTGAACTGGCCAAACGAAAGCATTCTGAGAATATTGCCGGTCATCTGGCCGCAATTATCTCGTCCTCGACTGACGCAATATACAGCAAGGACCTGAATAACATCATCACAAGCTGGAACGGTGGTGCTGAACGCATATTTGGCTTTACCGCCAGGGAAATGATCGGACAGCCAGTCGCTTGCCTCATCCCTCCCGACAAGCTCGGCGAGGAACGCAAGCTTGTTGAACGGCTGAAAGCGGGTGAGACGGTGGAGCCGTTTGATACCCTGCGGCAAACCAGGAACGGGACGCTGATTGACGCGTCTGTCACGAGCTCACCGATCAGGAACGCCACTGGTGCAATTATCGGCATATCGGCAATCGTGCGCGATATTACGGCGAGAAAGCAAACTGATCAGGCGCTGAATGCGGCCAATGAGACATTCCGGCAACTTGTGCAAAATTCACCGTTCGGCATTTACGCCGTTGACGCGGATTTCCGGATCGCCCAAGTGAGCACCGGAGCGCAGCGGGTATTTGAGAATGTGCGCCCACTCATTGGTCATGACTTCGCGCAAGCCCTGCGCATTATCTGGCCCGAACATGCAGCCAGCGAATTCATAAAGTACTTCCGCCACACGCTGGAAACCGGGGAGGCGTATCACGCGCCAACCGCCATCGAAACCCGACATGACATCGAAGAACGCGAGGCGTACGACTGGAAGATCGAGAGAATGATGCTACCCGACGGTCGCCCCGGCGTTGTGTGCCACTTCTACGACCTGTCGGAACGGCTCCGATACGAAACCGCGTTGCGCGACAGCGAGCAGCGGTTTCGAGGCACCTTTGACAACGCGTCAGTGGGGATCGCGCATGTCAGCACCGAAGGACGATGGCTGGAGATTAACGATCGACTTTGTCAACTCGTCGGCTATACGCGAGCTGAACTGCTGGAGCTATCACTCGACTCGATACGAAAAACCGACCTCAGTGCTACAGATCAAGAGCAGTTGCAGGAGGTCTTGCAAGGACGCTCCGACACACACCAGTTTGAACAACTTTACGTGCGCAAGGACGGCAGTGACGTTTGGGTTGCCGTAAGTGTCGGCGTGCAGCGTGACGACGAAAATCATCCGCTCTATCTGATTTATGTGGTGCGCGACATCAGTGAACGCAAGACAGCGCAGGAGCACCAACGCTTCTTGATGCACGAACTGTCGCACCGCTCCAAGAACCAGCTCGCTGTTGTCCAGGCGATAGCCAACCAGACTGCGCGAACTGCCGATTCAACAGAAGAGTTTCGCAGCGTGTTCTCACAGCGCCTGAGCAGCCTGACGCTGTCCATTAACCTGTTGATCGATGGAAAATGGAGCGGCGTATCGCTCCGCGACCTTATCGACAGACAGCTCGAAGCCTTCAACGGCGATGACGACAGTCGTCTGTATTGTGATGGCCCCGATGTAACACTTTCGGGGGCTGCTGCAGAGGCAATCGGACTGGCGTTTCACGAATTGTCGACGAATTGCCTGAAGTATGGGGCCTGGTCGGTTCCGGCCGGGAAAGTCGAGTTAACCTGGCACATCCCGCCCGCACACGAGGATGACCAGCACATGGTGCTGAAGTGGGTCGAGTGCGGCGGACCTCCTGTCCGGAAACCTACCCGCCGGGGTTTCGGTCAGACGGTGATAGAGCAGATGATAGTGCAAAAACTGGATGCCACAGTGGAGCTGATGTACCCGGTGGAAGGGGCATCGTGGACACTCAGCCTTCCGCTTCGTCACGCTACTCCGCTGCGCTAGGTTATGCCTAGCGCGCTCGCCAAAAGTTCGTGCATGGTCTCGGCAACCAAACTGCATTCAGTGCATTGATCAGGAAAGGTCAATTCAAAAGCGAACCTGATAAATGTCCCTTACGTCCCACCGTGTCCTTATTGTCGAAGACGAATTTCTGATCGCAATGGATCTGACCGACATTATTCGTGATGCCGGCGCGCTGGTCGTGGGACCTGCAGCAACAGTGCGAGAAGCCTTGAACTTGCTCGAAGACCAGGTCGTGCATGCTGCGGTCGTCGACATCAACCTCGGTGAAGAAAACTCATTGGCTGTTGCCCTGGCGCTTGAGAACAGCGGTATTCCGTTTGTTTATCATACGGCTCATGAAGCACCCGGCACATTGGGATGGCCCGTTGCGCCGATCGTCAGAAAGCCGTCAATTCCGACCGCTTTGATCTCTGCCATCTCGACATTATTGGACCCATCACATTAGAGCAATATGCATCCATATGGATGCATAAAATTGCTCTAACACTTTGGAATCGAGCATTTTTATCCGAACAGATGATTCCATCTGAACGGATTATGCTCTAGGGTCTCAAGGCTGGTCGCTGGCACGATCATCACGCACGGCAAATCCATTCATGTAGTTGCCGCGACACGTCAGGATCACGTGCTGGTGCGGTGTAATACCGCGCACGCCGTCAGAGTGAACCGAAACCATTTGTAAAACTGGTGTGACCGAAACAGACACGTCTCATGCATCCTGTCGCAGAAGGCCCTGATCCAGGTCGCCAGAAGCAAGGGGATCGAGTCATCGGCACTTCTCGATCGCATGGGCAGCGGAACCGAATGGGTCGGCACACGTTTGATATGTTCAAGTTGCGCTGCAACAGGCGGCTCGTGCTTCTTTGGCCCCGGTTGATGCACAGGTCCCCTACTGTGCTTCGCAGATAGCACCCTGCCGGGTGCCAAGGGAGACGGTGAACAACAACTTCATGAAAAATAGTGTAATCACCTTTGATCGAACTGAGCCAGATCTGGCATGCATAGGTTTGTCCAATCAAGCAGACTTGTTGCGTATATATCACTGATGGGAGTTCAACATATCATGTTCTTTGAGTCCGAACCGCTTGATACCTTGGTGCGCGCTACGATCTTGTCGGCAATCGCCGTTTGCTGGATT
>JBDNEZ010000314.1:0-3416 GCA_041690095.1 Anderseniella sp. | reverse complement strand
TAGTACAGAACTCGCTCTCCGATCAGGACAACCTTCAACTTCAGCGGAATTGGCTCGGGCTCCAGCGATACTGTAGTGACCAGGCTGAGTTCCTCTGCGGCCGAAGCAATCGTAATGGTTTCGCTGCGCAACGCCCGTTTCAATGCCTCCCAGCACAACATTGTGCTGAGCACCTTGCGGGCGTCCAGCACCAGGTAACCGCCATTGGCAAGATGCAGTGCACCGGGCCGGATCATGGTAAAATCAGTCATCAGCGCGCCGAACTGCGATACGTGTTCTATCCGCCCTACAACGTTTGCCAGCGTCGGATGATCCTCGCTGACAAACGGCGCACCCTTGTGGTCTCCATCGCCATCGTTCGCGACCATTACATTCACCAGATAGCGGTTGAACCTGGGATCGGGGCCTTGTGATGAAAAGGCCTCGGGAAACGGACTTGTGTTGTCTCCGTCCGGTTTTTCCAGGAACATTTCAGCACGCTCGACAATATCCTGCCTCACTTCGGACAGGCGTTGCTGAATTTCAGCAATACCTTCAAATTTGCCGGAAACTGTCTTGATCGAAGTTTCCACCACCGTATCCGCAAGCTCGGCATTCAGATGCCTGATCCGGTCGCGATGTTCCTTTTGCAACACGGGCAGACGTTCAAGAACCGCCTGCAGATCATTCTGCAATTCAGCAATGCGGGTTTCGATTGCCTCGCGCTGTTGCTTGGGCAATGCATTGAATTCTTCAGGCGGGACGATCTTGCCATCCGAGGTCGGCACCAGGCCAAAGCCCATCGGGGTCCGCATGATCGCAATGTCATGGGCTTCTGCCTTCTGCCGCAAGCCTTCGAATGCCTGTTCCTGCAGTTCCTCGAACTCGGCATCGATGGCGTGGTGTTTCTCCCGGTATTCGTCGGATTGAAACAGCTCCGTGACCGCCACTCTCAGGTCATCGACCATTTCCTTCATGGCATCACGGAAACGCAAGGCGGTTCCCGCAGGCAGCCGCATGGCCCGCGGTTTGTGGGCAGTTGAAAAGTTGTGCACGTAGACCCAATCACAAGGTGCGGGTTCTTCGGCAGCCTTCGCCCCGAGATATGAAAGGATTGCGGTATGCCGACCCGTGCCTTGCGGGCCCAGCACAAACAGGTTGAAGCCGGGATGGTCTATGGAACTGCCAAAACGGATCGCTTCCAGAGCACGTTCCTGACCAATCAGGGTGTCAATCGGCTCCAGATCACTGGTGGATTTGAACCCAAGCGAACTCGAGGCAGTTTCAACTCGAAGCGCCGCTGGTTTTACGGGTTGTACGATGGCCATCCGGAATGCGTCCCTTTTCAAGGGCGTTGCTACTGCAGGCAGAATACGCCCTGGTCACAAACCGCAATTTGATCTGCATCAAGCAGAGATCAAACGGGAAGATCGTGCAATTGGACACTTCCAGCACAATACCGGCCAATAATTCGGTAGGCACCGGTTTCCTCTTCGCTATTGCTGACCTGCACAAAAACGATGCATTGGCCGGCATCAAGATGCTCTTGCACTACTCCGGATGAACCTCGATCCATCCAGGTTTCGAAATGCATCACCAGGTCCGGCGTCAAGCGCCCGTCGCAAGGGTCTTGCTGCGACTCTATTGAAGGCTGAGGTTCATTTCGATTGACCAGACGCACACGCCTGCCCACCGTTTCGGGTAATGCAGCCGACACAACTTTGTGGAACCTTGCAGCAACATGGTCATCCGGCACCAACACGAACAGGTTCGGTACAGCAGGCAGTTTTACCGAAAGCTCGCTGAGGCAGGCATTCGTGGCATCGGCAATGTCCACTGCGCCAACAGTCGCCCTTGGTTTTCGATACTCGTCCACACTACCTCCGGTCGCACTGGCAGCAGCGTTACCAACGCGGTTTTCAGAACTTGTCGGTGTCGCGGTCCGCTGTTTGCTCAAGTGCAAACATGTCCGGAATTATGATCATTGACGTCTCGGGCATTTCAACAACCCCGGAAATTCTGAGCTTGGTCAGTGACCGGCTCACGGTTTCGATTGTCAGGCCAAGATAATCGGCGATGTCCGTGCGATTCATCTGCAGCTTGAATGAGGTCGACAGCACATCTCCACCGGCATGCCGTCTGGCCAGCGCAAGAATGAAAGATGCGACCTTTTCAATGGCACATTTGCGACCAAGCAGCACAAAATGGGCTTCCATGCTGGCGAGTTGGTTGGTCGCGACCGACAACAGCTTTGTCGCCATCTCCGGCCGATTTTGAATCTCGCGCATCAGCATGCTACGCGGAATACTGCGAACCTGTGCAGCTCCCGTAGCGCTGCAGTTGCTATGGTGCAAGCCGTCATGGCTCAGCCCGATTACATCACCAGGATGATAGAAAGATGTGACCTGACGCCGTCCATCCGGTAAATAATTGTGACACGCAATCACCCCCTCGGTAACCTCATAGATGAAATCCGCATCATCACCTTCAAGAAACAGGTTTTCATGAGCTGCAAGTTTCAGAATGGACTGACCGTTGGCCGGGATGTTTGCCCAGGCAAAGTTTGCAGTTGTAGCAACAGTGTTGTTCCGTCTGGCTGTCAGCGTGTTCATGGCGGCTTCTCCGGTTGAGGTTGCGTCCCATCGATGACAAAACACTAGCCATGTGATGTAACCTCATGATCTCCACCCGGTACCGAAATGTATCAGATTGTAACCGCACGCTTGACACATGGGACGCACACTCTGCTTTCTATGTTTTCCTATGCGCAATTCCAGTTGGACACTTGATCTGCATGATGACCACGTCTCAATCAGGCACCCATATTCTGGTCATTGACGATGATGAGAAAATTCGCCTTCTGCTGCGCCGATGCCTGGAACCGGAAGGGTTCGAGGTCAGCGAAGCAGCAACCCGCGATGAGGCATTGAATTGCCTGTCTGGCTATCCGGTTGGACTGGTGACGCTTGACCTCAATCTCGGAAAGGATGATGGCTTGATGCTGGCCCGGGAAATCCGCAGCCGCAGTGAAGTCCCCATCATCATGGTCACCGGCAAAGGTGACACTATTGACCGGGTGGTCGGCCTGGAACTCGGCGCGGACGACTATATCACCAAGCCGTTTCACGTCCGCGAACTGCTGGCTCGTGTGCGCACTGTCCTCAGACGCTCCGAAAAGGCTGAAAACGCCATGGACAGGTCGGTCGGTTCTGGCAACAAGCGCTACAAATTCGATAAATGGACGGCAGACTTCGACAATCTGGAAGTGACCGATCCCGATGGTCAGCAGTGCGACTTGACGACAACCGAACTGAACCTGCTTCAGGTCTTTGTAACACGGGCCAACCGGGTACTGAGCCGCGATAACCTGATGGATATTCTCAAGGGCAGCGAGTGGACTGCCAATGATCGCAGCATCGACAATCAGATTGCCCGGC
>JBDNEZ010000313.1:0-12421 GCA_041690095.1 Anderseniella sp. | reverse complement strand
CGTGTTGCCGCTGCACTCCAGCAGGACAGTGTCGACAACCGCTTCAACCTGCCTGTTGGGCTGCGGTGTAACCCGGTCAGCGGCATCACGGTAACAGGAAAACATTTCCTGCTTGGCAAGTTCCAGTTCGGCTTCCTTGCTGATCGGCACCGATTGTGCCTGAACCGGAAGCGGAGCGGTGGCCGGATTGATTGCGGGCGGGCTGGCCGGCGCAGGCTGACGCTGTGTGCCTGCAGCGGCCTGCTTCTGCTCCTTGCGCACCGCCAGTACAGCTTCACGCACGGCCGGCACAAAAGTAGATTCGGTCAATTCCTGTGCAACCTTGCGCGACTTTTCGGTTCCGAACCTGACCGCAAGAACTTCCGACATGGACGAAAACGACTTGTCGCACTCGCGCTTGATGGAGCGTGACACAACCGACTGCAGATTCAGCTTGGGCGTCTTGTTTGCCTCGCTGCGAGCATAAGCCGAAATGCAATCACGGAATGCAAACACCTTCGGATTTCCGCTGTCACGCCACCAGTGGGCTTCGCTCACGCCCGAGGACTTCTTCTTGCGCTTGCGGGTTGCTGTTTTTTTTGTGCGCGAACGCGATGGCTCAGCGGCCCGCACCTGCCGCGGCGTGGGCTGTTGAACCTGCTGCGTCCGGGCCGGCGGCACATCGCCCGGTATGCTCGGCTGGGCAATGTTCATGGTACGCCCGCCAACCGAGTTGATGGTCTGCTTCGCCGGTATCTCGTTGATACCGGTAGGCTTGGTACCGGTGAACGCCTGAATTCCAAGCGGCTTCACGGTTTTGATACGATCGTTGTTTGAACGCTCGATGGATTCCGCCCGTGCACCTGAAATGCCTGCAAGGCAGACAATGGCAGTAACCGCAAGGGCTGAAAATCTGTAATTCATGAGGGGCTCCTGTTTGGCTCCCGGCTTTCTTTCAGCATGCCCAACAAACAGGCAACAAGATGACGCCAATTTGGTTAAAGCGCGTGGATAAGATTGATGGGTCAGGACCCAGGTTGCGGCAGGCATCATGACGGCAAGACCGGGACACTGGCGCGCGCAGATAATTGACGGGAATCTCCAGCGCTGAACCAGACGGACACCAGTCGAACAACGTAGGCCTGACTACATGTTCGGGTAATTTGGCCCTTCGCCACCTTGTGGCACTGTCCAGATGATGTTGTGCGCCGGGTCCTTGATATCACAGGTCTTGCAATGCACGCAATTCTGAAAGTTGATCTGGAATTTGTCGTGACCGGCTGCGTCCTTGACGATTTCGTAGACACCTGCGGGGCAATAGCGCTGTGCCGGCTCGGCATAAAGTGGCAGGTTGTAGTCTACCGGAACCGATGCGTCCTTCAGATGCAGATGTGCAGGCTGGTTCTCATCATGATTGGTTGCCGAATAGGCCACGTTGGTCAGCTGGTCGAATGACAGGACGCCGTCGGGCCTGGGATAATCGATAACCGGATAATCTGCCGCCTTGCCAGTCGAGTCAGCATCATCCTTGGCATGTTTCATGGTGCCGAAGAACGAGAAGCCGAACAGCTGGTTGGTCCACATGTCCAGCCCGCCCAGGGCCAGTCCGCCGATCAGGCCGAGCTTTGACCACAATGGTTTGACATTGCGCACCTTCTTGAGATCATCGGCGATTGACGAGGTTTCCCAGGCTGCCTGGTATGCCGTCAGTTCGTCGCCTTCGCGCCCCGCTGCAATGGCTGCGATAGCTGCATCAGCGGCCAGCATGCCTGACAGCATGGCGTTATGGGATCCCTTGATGCGCGGAACATTGACCATGCCGGCAGAACATCCAATGAGTACGCCGCCGGGGAATGTCAGCTTGGGTACCGACTGGTAACCGCCTTCGGTGATGGCGCGCGCGCCATAGGCAATACGCCGGCCACCGCGCAGTACATCGGCAATCATCGGGTGATGCTTGAAGCGCTGAAACTCCATGTAGGGGAACAGATGCGGGTTCTTGTAGTTGAGATGCACCACGAATCCGATCGAGACCAGATTGTCTTCCAGATGGTACATGAACGAGCCACCCCCGGTCTTGACATCCAGCGGCCAGCCCATGGTGTGGGTGACCTGACCGGGTTTATGATTTTCCGGTTTGATTTCCCACAGTTCTTTCATGCCGAGGCCGAACTTCTGCGGGCTTTTTCCATCCGACAGGTTGAATTTGTCGATCAGCACCTTGGCCAGAGATCCACGCACGCCTTCCCCGATCATCACGTACTTGCCATGCAGTTCCATGCCGGGTTGGTAATCGGGGCCGGGCTTGCCGTCCTTGCCGATTCCGAACACGCCGGCCACGACACCCTTGACGGAGCCGTCTTCGCGATACACCAGGTCGGAACATGCGAAACCGGGGTAGATTTCGACGCCCAGGGCTTCTGCCTGTTCAGCCAGCCACCGGCACAAATTGCCCAGAGACACGGCATAGTTGCCGTGATTATTCATCAGTGGCGGCATCATGAAATTCGGCAGGCGTATGGCGCCTGAGTGGCCCAGCATATAGAAGCGGTCTTCCCTGACCTCGGTCTTGAGCGGTGCGCCGCGTTGTTTCCAGTCAGGGATCAACTCGTTAAGCGCGACCGGATCAATCACCGCACCTGACAGAATGTGCGCACCAACCTCAGAGCCTTTTTCCAGCACACACACGGAAATCTCGCTGCCGGCCTTTTCCGCCAGCTGCTTGAGGCGAATTGCAGCCGACAGGCCAGCCGGGCCGGCGCCTACAATCACCACATCAAACTCCATGGACTCACGTTCCACTGCTGGCTCACTCATTTGTCTGGTCACTCCCGAATTCAAAGGCGACTTGTCTGTTTGCGGTGTTATAGTGGACTTGCTGAAAGACGCAATCTGTTCCTGAAAGGACACGTGCAACGTGATGGAGGACACTGAAAGCGCCCACACGCCATCTGCACGTGCCGCAGCCGCGATGGCTCTGCAATGGTATGGCGACATGGGGGTCGACGAGGTAATCGCCGATGACCCTGTTGACGGGTTTGCTTTGTCAGCAGAACTGGCAGCCCGCAGGTCGTCGGCGCCGGCAGCAGGCGCCCGGCAGGGCGAAGCCGGGCGCGCGCCGCTGAACCGACCTGCTGCAGCAACCAATCAGCCCCCACGCCCGGTGCCGCGTCAGCCGGCAGCGGCGCCTTCGATGGCGATGGCTGACGTAGAGCAACTCGCGCAGGGGTGCAAAAGCCTCGACGAACTGGCCCGCACACTGGATGAATTTGACGCATGTCCGCTGAAGCGCACTGCCACGCAACTGTGTTTTGCCGACGGTTTGCCCGGTGCGCATGTGATGATCATCGGCGAAGCGCCGGGACGCGAAGAGGACGAACAGGGCCGCCCGTTCGTCGGCAAATCAGGCCGGTTGCTCGACAAGATGCTGACCTGTATCGGTGTCGACCGGAGCAGCGATGATCCGGCGAAATCGGTATTTATCAGCAACATCGTATTCTGGAGACCACCGGGAAACCGCAAGCCTTCCACGGCTGAGGTGACCATGTGCCTGCCGTTCGTCAGGCGGGCCATCGAACTGGCAAACCCGCGCATCGTCATTGCCGCAGGAGCAACGCCGGCCCAGGCCCTGCTTGACACGCCGACCGGCATTACCCGCATGCGGGGCAGCTGGAAAACCATAACCACCAGCAATGGCGACGTGGACATAATGCCAACGCTGCATCCGTCCTATCTGTTGCGGTCTCCGGAGGCCAAGCGATTTGCCTGGCGTGATCTGCTTGCAGTAAAGGCAAAGCTTATAGCCATGACGTAAGCTGGCTATAAGCATGACAATAAGGTGCGACACCCGCATCCCGAGGATGGCGGTGGTTTTGATACCCATCCAGAATTGGTGACACTCTCATGTCGAAAATTGACGAATCCAGACCCTTCATGCCGGTGCGCATTGCCGTTCTGACGATATCCGACACGCGCACCCTGGAGAATGACAAATCCGGCAACACGCTGTCGCAGTTGCTCGGCGAGGCCGGTCATGACCTGTCAGCGCGCGCAATCTGCAAGGATGATGTTCGCGCCATCCGCACGACCTTGCGGAAATGGTTCAAGCGCAGCGATACCGACGCCATCATCACCACCGGCGGAACCGGATTGACCGGCCGCGATGTCACCATAGAAGCGGTGCGGCCGCTGCTCGACAAGGAAGCCGACGGCTTTGCCACGGTGTTCCACATGATGTCGTTCGGCAAGATCGGCACCTCCACGGTACAATCGCGCACCATGGCCGGCGTTGCGTCGGGCAAATATGTGTTCTGCCTGCCCGGATCACCGGGCGCCTGCAGGGACGGCTGGAACGAGATCCTGGTCAAGCAGCTGGATTACCGGCACATGCCGTGCAATTTCGTGGAAATCATGCCAAGGCTGGACGAACACCTGAAGCGCACAAAAGGGTGATGTTGCTCACGGTAGCAGGGTGATTTATATCGCTCACGCCAGCAGCCTGGCGGCTGCGCTCCGCGGGGGCGCACTTCGTGCGGCGGCCAGTCGGCCTTGCCTCGGCACTACGTGCCTCGGGGGAGTGTCTCACAACTATTCATACTAAATTCTGGAACTAGACCCGACGGGTCTCGGGCCGGCCAGGCCCGCCCTAGCGGAGCGCAGCCGCCAGGCTGCTGTCGTGAGCGGAATACAATCAGCGCATATGAATGCCGATGGGGAGTCTGGATCCTCGGGACAAGCCCGAGGATGACAATTGTATAAAAAATCAACACCATTCTCAAATGTCATCCTTGGGCCTGTCCCAAGGATCCACATCACAGGTCGCAGTGATGAACTCCATTCCGACGCACGGCAAGTGTCGAGGCAAGGCCGACCGGCCGTCGCACAAAGTGCGCCCTAGCGGAGCGCAGCCGCCAGGCTGCTGGCGTGAGCGGCATAAAACCAGGCACGCAGTTCCGAGGCAAGGCCGACCGGCTCGTGCAAGCGGCTCGATATCCATACCTCAACGAATACATCGCCCGCACTGGCATTAGATCCTCGGGGCAGGCCCGAGGATGACAATTGCATAAAAACCAACTCCATTCTCAAATGTCATCCTTGGGCCTGTCCCAAGGATCCACATCACTGGTCTCAGTGATGAACTGCACTCCGAGGCACGAAGTGCGCCCTCGCGGAGTGCAGCCTTCAGGCTGCTGGCGTGAGCGGAAACAACACTTTTACCGGCTCTGCAGCCAGTTGCGATAGCTTGCCGCGTCATCTACGTCTGCCAACTGTCGCAACAGTTTTGCGGGGGCGCCGCCGAGATTGGCCATGGTGTCGGACAAAGCGTACTGACTTGACCAGCGGACATTATCAAACAAGTTCAGCACGGTGCACTTGCGCGACTGGCCGACGAGCCAGTAGCCGCCATCCGGTGCGGGGCCGAATACTGCGTCATGGCGTCCAAGCTGGCGGAAGGCGTCGGCGATATCGGCCTTTGCAATATGCGGAATGTCGCTGCCGATGATCACCACCGGGCCGATGGGCAGCGTATCGAACATGCGCTGCATGCGGTCTCCGAGATTACCAGTTCCCTGGTCCACCAGCTTGACATTGTCCGGCCAGACCCTGGCATTGAGTTCATGCACGCCCGCAACGGCAACCCAGGTCTGCCAGCGCGGGTCGCGCGACAGCGTGTTGAGGGTTTCACCCAGCATGACCCGGTAGTTTCGCGTGGCCTCCATGGCTCCAATGCCGGCACCAAGCCGCGTCTTGACCCGGCCAATGCGCGGTTGCTTAGCCATCACCAGCAGGTGTTGTGGGCGTGCGTTCATTTGTAGAACCGCCTGATGCGTTCAGGCGACACGCCAAGCGACCACATTGCGAGGCAGGTCAGGTTGCGGACGATGCGCGATGCATAGCCGTCGCGCACATAACGCTCGGCACTGGTGATTGCAGGCACCCCCAGCCAGGCCAGACGTGCGCGACCAATGCGGCGAACCAGATCGATGTCCTCCATCAATGGCAGTGGGCGAAACCCACCGGTCTCGTCATAGAGCCTGCGTGATATCAACAGGCCCTGGTCACCGTATGGCAGGGCAAACAAACGGCACCGCCAGTACACAACGGTTTCGAGAATGCGGGCCCTGATGCCGGTATCGTCCAGCTTGAAACGAAACACCGCCGCCTTGTCACTGACGGCCATGTGGGCCTGTAATGCGCGTGCCCAGCCCTGACCCAGCACCGTGTCGGCATGCAGGAACAACAGCCAGTCTCCGGTTGCCGCATTGGCGCCTGCCGCCAACTGAATGCCGCGCCCGGCCGGCGCGCTGATCATCACAGCGCCGAACCCGGCAACAACCGGCGGATCCATCGATCCACCGTCAGCAACAATGATTTCGCCAATGCCCGCCTCGGTGCGCTGCGCTGCCAGACAGGCAAGCGTGTCCGGCAATCCGGCGTCTGCGTTACGTGTTGGGATGATGACCGACAGCATGATGGCCGGACAATAGCGTTGTCGCAATCAAGTTGGAACAATTTGATTCATGCATTTTGTTCTTGTTATGTTCCAGTTTTTGATTTATTGTACCTGCACCATGAACTTGTATCAGAACCCCTCTCGGCTGGATCTGTCCAGCGCACCTGCCGCAGCGCCTGCAATGCCGCAGGTCCAGGCGCGCGGGCGTGGTGTCGGCAGCAATTCAAGCGGACGCTTTGAAGCATTCAAGCGATCTCGCATTGATGATGGCTGGCAGCGTGAAGAAGACGACCTGCCGGTTCTGAAAACCCACGTTACGGAAGAAATTGCGCGCTCTATTATTGCCCGCAACACCTCGCCGGACATCTCGTTTGACCGCTCGATCAATCCGTATCGCGGCTGTGAACATGGCTGTTCTTATTGTTATGCGCGACCCAGCCATGCTTATCTGGGCCTGTCTGCCGGGCTTGATTTTGAAAGCCGGTTGTTTGCGAAAACCAATGCGGTTGAATTGTTGCAAAAGCAATTGGGGGCAAAGGGCTATGAACCGGCAACCATCGCGCTTGGTGCCAATACCGACCCCTACCAGCCGGTTGAACGGCAGTACCGGTTGACGCGCGATATCCTGAAAGTGCTGAACGACTGCAATCACCCGGTCGGCATTGTCACAAAATCCGCGCTGGTGATTCGCGACATCGACATTCTCAAGGCAATGGCTGAAAAAGGCCTGGTCAAGGTCGCCTTGTCGATCACCACGCTGGACCATAAACTCTCGCGCCAGATGGAACCGCGCGCGTCGACTCCCGGCAAGCGGTTGCAGGCGCTTGAGCTGCTGTCGGCGGCAGGCATTCCCACTGTCGCCATGACAGCGCCGATCATCCCGGCGATCAACGACATGGAAATCGAAAAACTCCTCGGTGCCGCACACTCTGCCGGCGCGCGCGAGGCAGGTTATGTCCTGTTGCGCCTGCCGCACGAATTGAAGGACCTGTTCCGTGAATGGCTGGAGCGCGAGTTTCCCGACCGGGCAACGCATGTGATGAACCTGGTGCGCGACATTCGCGGTGGTCGCGACAATGATCCCGAGTTCGGGTCGCGCATGACCGGCCGCGGGCCCTATGCCTGGCAGATCGGCAGGCGGTTTGAACTGGCCTGCAAGCGGCTTGGGCTCAACAAGGCCAAGCTGAAGCTGCGCACAGACCTGTTTGAACGCCCGGTTCAGCCGGGTGAGCAACTGTCGCTGCTCTAGATTTTAACCCTGATACACCCAGCCGAAAACATATCCGGCTGCCAGTGAGCCGGACAGGGCGAGGGCGAGATACAACAGAAACGGCTTCAGCCTGATCACCGGGAAGATTGCCATCGCACCCCAGATGCTGACAACGCCACCGGAGACCAGGAACGCCATGGCCGCACCTGCCGACATGCCGTGGTCCATGAGCCCGCGTGTCAAGGGCAACGCGGCATACCCGTCAAGATAGGCAGGCGCTCCGACAAAGACAGCAAACGGTATCGCCCACCACACGTCCTTGCCCACATAGCCGGCCAAGGCGTCGGGCTGCAGAACCGCATTCAGCCCGTATTCGGCGGCAAATGCCGGAATCAGGCAGATCAGCATCAACCGCGTCGTGGCAGCCAGGCTCTGGCGGAAAATTGTCAAGCGGTGCGAATTATTCCAGATGCGTGGATCAAACGGCAACGACGACCCGCAATTGCCCTGCGACAGCCTGCCGACGACCCGGTTGTCGCGCAGGGATTCATTCACCCAGTCCCGGTTGGAAAAAATTGAGGTGATGGCACCGCCCCACAGCCCGAGACCAAACGCCGCCACGGTTTTACCAATGGCAAAGCCGATGCCCAATGTGGCCGCGGTGGTCGCCAGCATCGCCGGATCGGTGATCGGCGAAGACAACCAGAACGCCATGACAGGTGCCAGTGGCACACCGGCAGCCAGCAGTCCGGCCATCAGCGGCAATACAGTGACGCCGCATACAGGCGTGACGGCGCCAATGGCTGAAGCCAGAACGATGGAATAGAGCAACTGTCCCTCAAACAGGACGGCAATATGACTGCCGGCGCCGCTGGCCATGATCCAGGCGGCCAGAACGATGCCGGGAATCACAATCGGCGCCACCGCCAGCAGGCCACCGATCACGAACTTTGCTGTTTCCAGGACGGTCTGCGGCCAGACCAGCAGACAACCGATCCCGACAATGGCCGCAGCGATCAGCAGCCATTTCACTGTTTCCGGGTGTTTTTCGGTTTGACGATATTCAGACATGAGGTGCGCTCTTCCAACTTCGACGCTTGGAAAGTGCGCCTGATGAAGGCATAAGTAAAACGGGTATGTTCAAACTCTACTATGAGGTTTTTAAATGAATCAGTTGAACAGCGAACTATTGCGCAGCTTCCTGGCCGTGGCCGAAACCGGCAGTGTGACGGACGGTGCAGCTCGCATTTTCCGGTCGCAGTCGGCCGCCAGCCTGCAGATCAGAAAGCTGGAAAGCCTGCTCGGCCAGCCGGTTTTTGAACGGCATGGCCGCGGAGTGAGCCTGACTGCAACGGGCGAGCGGCTGCTGCCAATTGCGCGCGATGTAACCCACACTCTGGCGTCTGCCATGCGCGAACTGACAGCCGACAGACTGCACGGCAAACTTCGCCTCGGCATACCCGATGACCATAGCAAGCAGTTGCTGTCGCGGATCATCTTTGAGTTTGCCCAGTCCCACCCGATGGTAGAGCTTGATGTGTCGTGCGCCCTGAGTGCCGGTTTTCCTGCTGCCCTTGCATCCGGCGATATGGACATAGCCGTGTACGAAGTCGAACAGCCGCCGCACGACATTGAACTGCTGCGACAGGAGCAGACCTACTGGATGATGTCACGCCATCACAATCTGTTGCAGCGCGACCCGCTTCCCGTGGCACTGTTTGACCGGGATTGCTGGTGGCGCGATGCAGCGCTGACGGCGTTGCAGGCATCAGGCCGGTCGTTTCGGGTAGTTTATTCGAGCCAGAGCGTTGCCGGCGTCGCCGCTGCAATCGAGGCAGGCGTGGCAATCGGACTGTTGGGAGAATTATCGATGAATGATGAGCTTATGGGGCTGGGAAGTGAACACGGATTTGCTGAAATGCCGGTGTCCAAACTGGTACTTGGCACCAGAACCGGCGCTGACGATGCTCCCATCCAGGCGATGAAGACGGCGATCCGGCAAGCATTCGCAATCGCCTGAAGGTATGTGTGGTTTGGTCGCTGACCGAATTCATCGTATTGCTGATCTGAACACGCTTTTACCCTTCAGCCGGAAAGCCATCAAATGGGCGGAACCACCATCAACATCGTGCTGCCACTGTTCGCGATATTGCTGGCGGGGTATTTCGCAGGCCGCTTCGGCCTGTTCGGAGACACCAGCAGCGCCGTGCTGAACCGTTTTGTGTTCGTGGTTTCACTGCCGGCGTTGGTGTTCGTGTCGCTGTCGAGAGTTACCGTGGAGCAGTTTTTCAACTGGCCGTTCCTGGGAACTCTGGGCGGCGGCATGCTGGCGACCTACCTGATCAGCATGGCAGTGGCCCGCGTGGCGTTTGGCGGCAACCTGGCGCAACTTGGCCTGCACGGGCTGACTGCGATGTATTCCAGCACCGGCTATATCGGCCTGCCGCTGCTGTTGATCGCATTTGGCAATGAGGCTTTGGTGCCGGGTATCATCGGCGCCGTGATCACCGGCGCGGTTTTCCTGCCGCTGGCCATTATCCTGGCGGAAATCGGTACCGCTGAAACCGGTCGTTCAATCAGCTTGAAGCCGCTGATCAACGTGGCGCGAAATCCGATATTCATCGCGACTGCAGCCGGGCTGCTGGTATCCGCATCAGGGTTTGCGCTGCCCAAACCAGTAGCGGTGTTCTGCGACCTGCTTGGCGGCGCCTTCACGCCATGCGCACTTTTTTCGGCCGGACTGTTCATGGTGGGCTGCTCCATCAAGGGTGACGGCCGCGAAATCAGCTGGCTGGTGTTCATGAAACTGGCAGTGCATCCGCTGATCACCTGGTGGCTGGCTTACAAGGTGTTTGAGCTGGACGGCATCCTGGCAGCTGTCGCGGTCATTCAGGCAGCCCTGCCCTGCGGCGTACCGGTCTTCGTGCTGGCCCAGCAATACCGGACCTTCGTTGCCCGCTCCAACGCCGTGGTGGTGATTTCGACGGCGCTGTCCGTGGTGACGCTTTCCGTATTGCTTGGCGTGTTGGTCTCATGAATTCGAATGGTTTCTGCGTGACCGGGATGGCAAATCAACGCGATCAGGAGAAACCTTTGGCTGATTTCCGGGGCTTCACCAGAATAATATCCATCCACATGGATACTCTAACATTTTGGAATAAAACATCTTTATCCGAACAGCTGATTCCATCTGATTGGATGATGCTCTGGCAACGTCCTGATTTTTGAAATTGCCACTGCGGACAGTTCAGACAGTCACATGGCGTTTTACGATTGCAGAACTGCAAGTGATGGCGCACCCTAGAAACAGCATTGCATGACACACCTATCTGGCAGGCAGTTGAACAATGGAAATGTTACGGGAGATACGCGAGACAACCACCGGGCTGCCGGCGCTTGAGATGCTGCGCTACCTGCTGACCGAACGATTCGCCGGTGAAGTTGCTGTTACCGCCTCGCTCAAATCGCCAAGCATAGTGGTCCTGAAAATGATTTCTGAAATTGATGCCTCGACGCCGGTCATATTCTGTCATCCACGGGAGGTTTTCCCGGAGAGTGAAAAATACCGCGCTGACATCATCCGCCAACTTGGTCTGACAAATGTTAAATCCGTGACCGGCCGCGACCCTTTCACCGGAAAACATGCTTTCGATTTCTATGAACGCCTGTGGAACGAACCTGCGGAGGGTGGCAGATACAGCGAGACCATCCACCTCAATGACGCGCTGTCACCTTACAAGTGCTGGATCAAAGCTGCCTATCATCAAAGACCGGCCGCACCTGCTGAGCAACGGATCGACGTGTATGGCGGAATGGTGATCGTCGATGTGCTGCGCCGGCGGCCCACCGAGGCGGTTGACCAGTTCATGTACGATCATGGATTGCCGCATCACCCCAGGGTCAGACATCTCAAGAAACCGGTTCAAACTCCGCCTGATGGTGGCAAGGAAGTTGGCTGGTATTTCTGAACCCGGTGTTTCCGGGTTTGAGCACCTGATCACCGGTTTTCCGCCACCGATGATTCCAACTCCCCTAAACCGATGATGCCAGTTTGAAGTGATCTTCTCTCTGAATGGCAGGTATTCAGGCAAAACACCGCAAAACCCGGTTTATGCCACTTGCGGAGATCAAACAGGATTTGACTGCACGGAAAATATAATTCTCAATACAGTATTCCAAATTGTTGTCGCGGGCTCCGTTAACTACGCTCACGACTGGAACTCGGGCTAAACTGGGGTAAATTGGGGATTGATGAACCATGTTCACCACTAATCACTTCGCCGAGCTGTCCGCGTCCATATCGCCCGCAATCATGCAGACATTCGTGGTTGTCATGATTGTTTTCGTTGCCGGCGGGACGCTGATTGATATGCTTCATAAAAGGAGCGCCAAATACTTTTTTAATAACTGGCGCAAGGTTCGCGACAAGGGAACACGGCCGGTCGGTGGCGGAGAAATGGCCTCTCTTGCACTCCAGACCGCTGCAGTTGAGGTTTTGACCTCTGCCGAGTTCTGCAATCCGAAACGCAGAGCGTCCCACCTGCTGACCATGTATGGTTTCCTGCTCTATGTGATCTCAACCGTCATCATGGTGTTCTGGTATCCAACACCTGCGACCCCCACACCTGACATGGTGCCGGTGCTGTGGATGCTCGGGGCGTTGATGGTTTGTGTGGGTGGCTACTGGTTCTGGTTTTTCATCCGGGTCGATGTTGCCTCGGAAGGCAATTCGCCTTTCCGCGTGGTGCGTGCTGACCTGTTCATCCTGTCGCTGCTTG
>JBDNEZ010000312.1:0-4794 GCA_041690095.1 Anderseniella sp. | reverse complement strand
CGAAGACCGGTGTTGCCGGCTACATCGCCTCGTTCCCGATTCCAGAAGTCGTGATGGGCATCAACGCCTTCACGCTGGCTGCGCAGAAGGTCAACCCCGGCTTCAAGACCAAGGTGCTGTGGGTATCGAGCTGGTATGATCCGCCGAAGGAATCCGATGCGGCCAAGGCGCTGATGGACCAGGGTTGTGACATCATAACCCAGCACACCGATTCACCGGCAGCGCTGCAGGCAGCGGAACAACGCGGCATGTATGCATTCGGCCAGGCATCGGACATGTCAAAGTTTGCCCCCAAGGCGCACCTGACCTCGATCCTCGACAATTGGGGCCCGTATTACATCAAGCGCGCCAACGACGTGATCAACGGCACTTGGGAGTCAGCCTCATTCTGGGGCGGTTTCAAGGAAGGCGAAGTAGCACTTTCCGAGTACAACAAGGTGATACCGGCCAATGTGGTTGAGGCGGCAGAAGCCGTGCGCAAGGCCATCATCGACGGTTCGCTGCACCCGTTCACCGGTCCGATCACCGACCAGAAAGGCGTCGAGAAATACGCCGCCGGTGCCACTGCAAGCGACGACGAAATGCTCAAGATGGACTGGTACGCCGCCGGCGTGCAGAGCTGATACGGTTTGCATGGAGTGATATCCGTCCACCTGAATGGATATCACTCCAACTCTTTGGAATCGAGCAGCATCTGATCAGATAATGTTCTGGAGTGCGGTTTCGATATTACCGAATCCGCGCGTCTCAATCAGCCTGTGCTTTTGCCGTAGTTGGCCATTTTGCAGCAGTGGTAATACCCGACGCCTTGGGTAAAACGTCAACCGACTTTTGCGGCCTCGCCGATATTGTCGACACCGCGTTCTTCCAGCAATGTAGTCAGCCAGTTGGGATCCATTTCCGGCACGGACGACAGCAGCAGGTCGGTATACGGGTGGTGCGGTGGCGTGAACATCTCGTCTTTCGGACCCTGTTCAACCACCTTGCCATGCTGCATGACAACCACTTCGTCGGCAATGGAGCGGACCGTTGCAAGGTCATGGGTAATAAACATATAGGCCAGGTTAAACTCGCTCTGAAGCCGGTCGAGCAGCCTCAGGATGCCTTCGGCAACCAGTTGATCCAATGCACTCGTCACCTCGTCGCAAATGATAAACGAGGGTTCTGCAGCCAGTGCACGGGCTATGCCGATGCGTTGCTTCTGGCCACCTGACAGTTCCGGCGGATACCGATTGTAATACTGGGATGGCTCCAATTCGATCAGATCGAGCAACTCATCGACCCGGTTCTTCAGCTTGGCCCCCGACAACCCGGAATAAAACTGTGCCGGGCGGCCGATAATACTGCTGATCTTCACTTTGGGGTTCAGTGCCGTATCCGCCATCTGATAGATCATCTGGGCCTGGCGAAGCTGATCTTTGGTTCGGTCGGTATATTTGGGCGGGAGTGGTTCGCCCCTGAAAAGTATTTCTCCCTTGCTGGGAGGCAGCAGACCGGTGATGCATCGTGCAGTGGTGGACTTTCCGGATCCGGATTCACCAACCACGGCAACCGTCATGCCCTCGTAGATATCAAAAGAAACGTCATCAAGAACCTTGATGCCGCCGGTATAGGCCGCATCCGCGTTTTTCACTGAAATCAGCGGGGTGGCATTTTTGGGTCGAGACTTCTGCTCACGCACAAAACTGCGAACCGCCCACAGGCTCTTGGTATACTCCTCTTTTGGATTCTTCAGCATTTCCGCAGTCGTGGCTTCTTCGACTTCATCACCCTTGAGCAATACCTTGATCGTGTCGGCCATCTGCGCAACGACGGCAAGGTCGTGGGTGATATAAATGGCAGCAGTGTTAAACTGATCGACAATGTCCCGGATCGCTGCCAGGACTTCAATTTGCGTGGTCACATCGAGCGCAGTGGTTGGCTCGTCAAAAATGATCAGATCGGGCCGGCAGGCCATCGCCATCGCCGTCATGGCGCGCTGCAACTGGCCACCAGAAACCTGGTGCGGATAGCGAAAGCCGATTTCTTTCGGATGAGGCAGCCGCAGGCGTTCGTACAACTCCATTGCATCTTCCTGCGCAGCCAGCCGTTTCTGCATGCGGTAGTGCAGTGGAGCCTCGGTATGCTGGTCAATGATCTTGTGGGCCGGGTTGAACGACGCCGCGGCCGACTGGGCCACATAGGCAATGCGCGAACCACGAAGCGCGCGCCTCTCAGATTCCGTCGCGGTGGTCAGTTCCATTCCGTCAAATTCGATCGAGCCGCCCGAAATTCGGGTACCGTCGCGCGCATAGCCCATCGCAGCTGCTCCGATGGTGGATTTGCCCGCACCAGATTCCCCAATCAGCCCCAGCACTTCGCCCCGGTGAAGGGTAAGGTTGACATGCTTGATGATGTCCACCCAGTCTTCACCTGTAAAACCCTGAATCTGCAGATCTTTAATCTCCAGAATAATTTCTTTCTTTCTTATCATAAGCTTACTCCTTGAGACCGGACGACCTGAACAGCATCCAGTCAACCACCAGATTGACCGAAACGGTCAGAAGGGCAATTGCTGCAGCCGGGATGAGCGGGGTCATGTCACCGAACGAGATAAGGGTGGCATTTTCGCGCACCATCGAACCCCAGTCCGCAGTCGGAGGCTGGATGCCCAGACCAAGGAACGACAAGCCCGCTACCAGAAGAAAAACAAAACAGAATTCCAGCCCAAATTCAGCAATCAGCGGCGCTGTTGAATTTGGAAGTATCTCCTTGGAAATCAGATGCCAGGTTCTTTCACCCCGCAGTTTCGCGGCTTCTATGTAGTCCATCACCACCACATTTCCGGCAACAGCTCGCGTCAGGCGGAATACTCGTGGCGCGTAAATAATGGACACGGCAACGATGATAACACTGATCTGGGGGCCAAATATGGTCAGCATCAAAAGCGCAAAAATAAGCGACGGTATAGACATGATGACGTCTGCGAATCGGCCCATGAACTGATCGAACCAACCGCCCTTGGTTGCCGCCAGCAGGCCGGCGGTCGCTCCCATGAGAAAGGCGAACGTTGTAGCCAGCAGTGCCAGACCAACAGTATTGCGCGTCCCATACACAAGCCGGCTGAACATGTCGCGACCAAGCTGATCGGCTCCCAATAACATGTTCTCATCGGGCGGCGCGAAGGCAGTCGAAATAATCTCGGCCTCACCGTGCGGTGCAATCCAGGGGGCAAAAATGCCCGCCACGGCATAGGTGAAAATGACAAACATCCCGAAGGCTGCAGTCAAGGGTGCGGTTTGCAGTTCCCGCGCCAGGTCACGCGGCAGCAACATAGCCACGAATTCGCGGAAACAATACGCGACACCGCCGGCAAAACCCAACGCGGCGGCGCTTACAGCAACGGCCCGCAATGCGTCGGTTCCCGCGACAATTCCAAGAATGAAGGAAATCAGCGTCAGGGAAAACAGCAGCTGGAACACGCCGCGTTTCTGGAAATAGGCAGCCAGACAGGATGCAATAACGAGAAGGCCAAAATACCCAAGGACAAAATAGCTCATCTTTTCCGCCTCACTTTGGATGCCGCAAGCGCGGATTAGTCAGAATTGCACCGACATCGGCTGCCAGATTCAGCAAAATAAAGGTTGCTGCGAATATGAGGCAGCATGCCTGCACGACGGGAAAGTCGCGTTTTGAAACCGCATCAACAAGAGCTTGGCCAATACCTGGATAGACAAACACCACCTCAACCAGCACGACGCCGGTGATCAGGTAGGCCAGGTTCAGGGCCACGACGTTGATGATCGGGGCCCAGGCATTCGGCAGCGCATGGCGCACGATGACCTTCCAGGGCGGAGCGCCCTTGAGCCTGGCCATCTCGATATATGGTGAGGCAAGGAGATTAATGATCGTAGCACGCGTCATGCGCATCATGTGAGCTGTTACTACCAACACCAGCGTCAATGCCGGCAAGAATGCCCGGTACAGGTAAGCCTGCAAGCTCATATCGTCGTTCAGGCTGGCAATGGCCGGGAACATGTTGGTTTTGACCGAAAAGAACAGGATCAATACGTAACCCAGGAAGAACTCCGGTGAAGAAATCGAGGTCAGCGTCAGCACGTTTGCGACCTTGTCAAACAACGTGTTGCGCAGCAGGGCTACAATGACGCCGAGAGTGATCGCAAACGGCACGGCTATGACGGCGGCATAAGCGGCAAGGTACAATGTATTCAGAAACCGCGGACCGATCGCCGTACTCACCCGTTCACCTGTTACAAGCGAATTGCCAAAATCTCCGGTCACTGCACCTGCAAGCCAACCTAAATATCTGACGATAGCTGGTTGATCCAGGCCAAGCTGCTCCCGCAACGCAGCGAGATTTTCCGGGGTCGCTCCCATGCCCAGAACTGCCTGGGCAAGGTCGCCCGGCAATAGCTCAACCATGAAGAATATGATGATAGACACGATGAACAATATGATCAGTCCCAAACCCAGGCGTTTGAGAATCAACCTCATTATGTCTGCCATTTTGTGCCCTCCGCCATCTGCTCCGGATGTTTACACACCGATTCGAGCAGCTATTGTTCTTTTGCCTGTTTCCGGTGAACAACTGAATCCGTGCCGACGTGTTACCTGTGCGAGCACTGCGGACCAGGCGAAACCAGAAAAACTGGTGTCTCATCGTGGGGATCCGACGCAATGCGCGACGGACCCCGATAGCGTCATATCAACCTTCGAACCACCAGCGGCTCGGCGCGCGGGCACCGTCGCAAGCCCAACTCGCTGCCACCTGTCCAATGTGTTTCACTTTGGATT
>JBDNEZ010000311.1:0-3254 GCA_041690095.1 Anderseniella sp. | reverse complement strand
TCTCCAGGCGGGCATTGACAACCTGTTCGGCCAGCTTTGCCTCAAGGCGTTCGAGATGGTCGAATTCAGCTGTGTAGGTCGCCACACCGGCAGTGGACGAGCGCAGTTCGATGATCATGTCCGACAAGGTCGATTTCGGGATCAAGGCCTGCACTGTATCCCAGCCTGCCCAGCCCTCGCGCGGTTCGAACCCCATTAGCTGGCCGCGCCTTTGCGGCACCATGGTGGTTATGCTCGCTATGGCGTCGGATGGCGCATGGATCATGACCTTCATCACCGGCTCAAGCAAAACCGGACCGCACTGCGGCATACCCTCGCGCATGGCAAGATTGCCGGCCAGCTGGAATGCCATGTCAGACGAGTCCACGTTGTGATAAGACCCCTCAGCCAGGTTGACGGCCACATCGACTACCGGGAATCCCAGCGGACCGCGCGTCAGATATTCGCGGACGCCGGCCTCAACCGATCCGATGTACTGCTTCGGCACGGCTCCACCGACAATGGTATTGGTGAACTCAAACCCGGCGCCCGGCTTTTGCGGCTTTATGTCCAGTAACACGTCACCATACTGGCCATGCCCGCCTGATTGCTTCTTGTGGCGTCCACGCTGGGTAACCGGTTTGGTGATGGTCTCCTGATAGCCAACATCAGGTGCATGCGTGTTGATGACAATTTGCGAGCGGTTCTCCAGCCGTTCGACGGCGATCCTCAGATGCATTTCTCCTGATCCATGCAAAACCGTCTCGGAAGCTTGCTGATTGTGCTCAACCCGGATTGACGGATCTTCATCCACCAGCCGGGACAGCGCAGTGGATAATTTGACCTCGTCACGCCGGTCATTCGGCCTGATGCCAACGGCATAAAGCGATTGTGCCGGTACCAGGGGTGCAATCTCGGGCGGGGTAGTCTTGTCTGCGTATAAAATGTTCCCGGTCTGAACCGTGTCGAGCTTGCCGAGCGCCACGGTTTCTCCGGCTTCCGCCGCCTGGACTTTGCTGGGTTCGCGGCCCAGTAACGTGTGTATGCCCGATACTTTCAAAACGCTCTGCCCGGCGCTTGCCAGCTGGTCTGCCTCGGCAATCCTGCCTCTCAGGACACGAACCACTGACAGCTTGCCGGAATGAGTTGTGTGAATGGTCTTGATCACGCCGGCCACACTGTCATCTGTTTCTGCAATATCCAACCGCTGACGGGTGGTGTTGTAATCGGGCGCATCATGGCGAATGGTCTTCAGCAGCCGCAGAATGCCGGTGCCGTTTTCAGCCGAGCCAAACAATACCGGTGTGATCCAGCCATCGTGCAACTCCGCAGTCAGGTCCTGCAACACCACTTCCATCGGTGGCGTAATATCTTCCAGCAATTGTTCCATCAGCACATCGTCATGATCGGCCAGCTTTTCCAGCATGGCAAACCGCGCGTTTTCCTCACGTGAGCGATCCTCGTCCCCGACGCCGGTAACTTCTGCTTCCTCATGCGCGCGATAGGTGTAGGCGCGCTCGAGGGCAAGGTCGATGCATCCGGTTACCGCGCCGTCCTTCCAGATCGGGATCTGACGCAGCAGCAAGGGATTTTCACTGGCCGTTTGCAGCATCTGCAACGTCTGTTGTACCGAACCTGCCGCCCTGTCTATCTTGTTGAGGAACAACACCCGCGGCAGGCCAATCTCATCCAGCCGCTTCAAGGTGAGTTGCAGGGCCGGCAGTTTCTTTTCATCCGCCTCAACCACGACGATGGCGAAGTCACAGAACCGCAACACCGGTTCGGCTTCATACGCGTACTCCACCGAACCTGGACAATCTATCAGGGTCAGGCTGTCACCCTGATTGGACATGGTGGCAATTGTTGCCTCAACACTCATGCCGTGGGCGCGGGCTTCCGGCGATGCAAACCCGACCATATTGCCTGATGCCACGGTGTTCTGCCTGGGTATGGCTCCGGTACGGGCGAGTATCGCCTCCAACAGTGTTGTTTTGCCGCTCGACATGGGCCCGATCAGTGCAGCGCACTTGGGCCCGGACGGCCTGGCGTGGGGGGATGCTTCCATGACTCAATAACCTCCGCTCAATCGCATGCTGCGAATTCCCGGATATTATGGTTGAATCGACCGGGACACCGATCTCTGCCTGCTATGGATTGCGCCGGTTATGCTTTCACCAATTGATCGGAAGAGCAAGGACCCGGACAATGATGTTGCCGTAAAGATCCTAACGTATCAGGTGCCGGGTCAGGCGTGCTTCCACCTGATCCCATGTTCTGCGAAGCAATTCCACAATCGTGAAGTAGATGATCGCGGCCCATAGATAGACATTGAAGTCGAAGGTGCGGGAGAACGCCTGTTTGGTCGCCCCCATCAGGTCAAACACAGTCACCAGACTGGCGACCGCCGATCCCTTGATCATCAGAATGATCTCGTTCCCCAGAGGTCTCAAGGCCGTGATCATGGCTTGCGGAAAGATGATCTTCCAGAACGTAACGCCGTTTTTCAATCCCAGTGTCTCAGCCGCCTCGCGCTGGCCGCGCGGGATGGATTCAATTGCTGTCTTGTAGATTTCCGCCTGATAGGCCGTTGTGTTCAGAACAAACGTCAGCAGGACGCAATTGTAGGCGTCCCGGAAAAACCACCATAAGCCTGCCGATTGCAGTTCATTCACAAACTGCCCGGCACCATAATACATCAGATACATCTGGCACAGCAGCGGGGTCCCTCTGAACAGGTAAACGTAGCCGAATGCCAGACCTTGCACGACGGGTAGCGATGATAAACGCGCCAACGCCAAAGGAATAGCCAACAGGCCACCAAAGAATATGGAAAACACCACGAGCTGCATCGTGATCAACAGCCCGTCGAACATTTTGGGTGCATACTTGAAGAACACGTCGGGATCAAACGCACTGTACAGCGACCAGGCAAGCCCCACACCCAGCGCAATCCACACTCCGCAAAGCGCAGTACCTGTGACACGCGACACCGTCCATTTGCGCATCGCTTCAGGAGGTGGACTTTGCGCTTCAATCATTCGCACGGTTGCATCACTCATGCCACACGCTGCTCCCCGCGTTTGACATGGCGTTCGATTGCGCCCAGCCCTCTGGATGATATCAGCGACAACACCAGATAGATCAGCAATGCCACGGTATAGAAAAACAACGGTTGCTTGGTCGACCCGACCGCAATGTTGGTGTTTCGCAACAGGTCATTGAGAGCAATCACGGAAACCAGTGATGTTTCTTTCAGCAGGATAAGCCACAGATTG
>JBDNEZ010000310.1:0-6667 GCA_041690095.1 Anderseniella sp. | reverse complement strand
GGTGTCCATCAATATGTTTTGAAACCAATGAGTTCCGCGAATCAATTTTGCCAGAAATGCGCAAATCCCGGTTTTCCCCCAAATCCAGCCATCACACTGTACGTCAATAAGTCCATGTAAACATGGTAAATTTTAGGGAAATGGCGCTTGGGCCTTGCATTAATTGGCTGAAATCCGCGACTTTCAACACACAAGGCGTTCGTACTTGAGTATCCATTGTTGGAAATCTGGTGAAAGGATCCATTCACATGAACAAAAACGATCTCATCTCAAAAGTTGCTGAAGACGCAAAGCTCTCAAAAGGTGAAGCTGGCGAAGCAATTGAAGCTACACTGGCGAACATCCAGAAAGCCCTTATGCAGGGCGACGATGTGCGCCTTGTCGGGTTTGGAACATTTTCAGTAGGCCAGCGTGCAGCATCGACCGGTCGCGATCCACGCACTGGTCAGGCTATCAATATTCCGGCATCCAAGAACGCCAAGTTCAAGGCTGGCAAGATCCTCAAGGAGGCTGTTAACGGCTAGAATCAACCGGCTTCCAGCCGCAGCCCCAAACGGGCTGTAGGCAGACATACGGCCCCGCGTGCTCTTCAGAAAAGACGTGGGGCCATTTTTATTTAAAACTGCGCTTGCTCAATTGGACACAGGGCGCTAATACATCGCTCAGATTAGTGGGGGTGATTAGCTCAGTTGGTAGAGCATCTCGTTTACACCGAGAGGGTCGGCAGTTCGAGCCTGTCATCGCCCACCATCCCACCAGTCGCAAGGCACCATGGTTCATGCTTTCAATTGAAGAATAGAAAGCTGCCGGGCCTGGGTTTCTGGACAATGTCGCCGGATTGGCCACTTTCCCCCAATTCTATGCCCGGATCGGAGCCACCGTATTCGCTGTTCTTCTGGCCCGTAGTGTCGCTGCGCAGTTAATCAAGCGCGTCAAATCGGTCAAATGAGCCCTGTTGCGCGCAACACGCTCTACGACAGCGATATTCATGAAGTCATACGGTTGGTCAGCGAGGCCGTGACAAAGCACAAGTCGGTGCTCAGCGGAACCGCACCATCGGATACGGAGTTGCGCGGCTTGGGTGATTCCGGCGTCAACATGGCCGTTGATTTCTGGTCAAAAGGTCTGGATGACGGCAACAACGAGTTCACTGCCGATATTCTTCTGGTCATCCGGGACACGCTGAAAGCCAACGATATCTCGACGCCGTTCCCGTAGCGCGAAGAGCCCATACTCGGCGAAGGAGCCAAATTGGCGATCAGGCGCAAGAAGCCGAATGAGGCGTGAGCCAATTTCTTTGCCGGTGAAGTCCGGATTTGACCTATGGCCGCTTGACTTGCGTCGGCGAACTGAGTAATCCACCTCAACCAACGCAAACCTGTGGGACGTAACCCGGTTTGCCTTACATCGCGCGGGTGTAGCTCAGTTGGTTAGAGTGCCGGCCTGTCACGCCGGAGGTCGCGGGTTCGAGCCCCGTCACTCGCGCCATTTTTCCTCGCAACGCTGTCGATGGCGCGATATCCGGCTGGCAAAACAGTTTTCCACCATGTACTGTCAGGGGGATTCAGGCTTGCGTCACTTGTTGCACTGCGGTACCAAGCCACCAAGCAATCATAGTCGACTACAGGGGCCGCGGTGGCTTGTCGGGCCGCCACGCATCAGGTGCTGAACAATGACGGATTTATTGCGGGATTATCTGCCGATCGCCATATTCATGGGAATATGTGTTGGTCTTGGTATTGCCCTGATGGCATCGGCGTTCGTGATCGCCATTCGTCGTCCGGATCCTGAAAAGCTGTCCGCCTACGAGTGCGGGTTTGACGCATTCGACGATGCCCGCATGAAGTTTGATATCCGTTTTTATCTGGTTGCCATTCTCTTCATTATCTTTGACCTTGAAGTGGCGTTCCTGTTTCCGTGGGCAATTTCGCTCAAGGAGGTGGGTGTGTTTGGGTTCTGGTCGATGATGATATTCCTTTCGATCCTGACCATTGGCTTTGTCTATGAATGGCGCAAAGGGGCACTGGAATGGGACTGATCGACAAGAACGGCCAGCCGCTGGCAGCAGCTGCTGCTGCCGGGCCTGCCGTGCTGACACCGGAACAGGAAGCGTTTTATTCCTCGGTGAATGACCAGCTTGCAGACAAGGGCTTTCTGATTACCACGAGTGATGATCTGATCAACTGGGCGCGCACCGGTTCGCTGATGTGGATGACGTTTGGGCTGGCTTGCTGCGCAGTCGAGATGATGCAGGCTTCAATGCCGCGCTATGATGTTGAACGCTTTGGCTTTGCCCCACGCGGCAGTCCGCGCCAGTCCGATGTGATGATTGTTGCCGGGACTCTGACCAACAAAATGGCACCTGCCTTGCGCAAGGTCTATGATCAGATGCCGGAACCGCGTTACGTGATTTCGATGGGATCGTGTGCCAATGGTGGCGGCTACTATCATTACTCCTATTCGGTGGTGCGCGGCTGTGATCGCATAGTGCCGGTGGACATCTACGTTCCGGGCTGTCCGCCGACGGCAGAAGCGCTGGTGTACGGTATTCTGCAGCTGCAGAAAAAGATCCGCCGAACCGGCACGATCGAACGCTAGGGGCCGGACACCAAACCATGGATGAAAACCTGATTGATCTTGGCGACCATGTCACCTCCGAGCTGCAAGAACTCGGGGTCAGGTGCACCATGTCCCATGACGAACTGACCCTGCACGCAAACGCCGCCGACATCATTGATGTGCTGCGCTTTCTGCGCGATGACCCGAGTTGCCAGTTTGTCTGCTTTATCGACATTTGCGGGGTTGACTATCCGGCGCGCGAACGACGCTTTGACATAGTGTATCATCTGCTCAGTCCGTATCAGAACACCCGTGTGCGGGTGAAAGTGCAAACTGATGAAGATACGCCGGTGCCAAGCGCGGTTGAGGTGTTTCCGGCTGCCAACTGGTTTGAAAGAGAAGCATTTGATCTGTACGGCATCCTGTTTTCCGGTCACCCGGATTTGCGCCGCATCCTGACTGACTACGGATTTGCCGGTCATCCGCTGCGCAAGGACTTTCCGATGACGGGTTACGTTGAAGTGCGCTACGATGATGAGAAGAAAAAGGTTGTGTATGAGCCGGTGAAACTGGTTCAGGAATACCGCAATTTTGATTACCTCAGCCCGTGGGAAGGCACTGACTACGTGTTGCCCGGCGACGAGAAGGCGAAGAACTAATGGCTGAGGCACAAGTCAGAAATTTCCATATCAATTTCGGCCCGCAGCATCCCGCTGCCCACGGTGTGTTGCGCCTTGTGCTGGAACTGGATGGTGAAGTGGTCGAGCGCGTTGACCCGCACATCGGTCTGTTGCATCGCGGTACCGAAAAGCTGATCGAGGCCAAGACCTACCTTCAGGCGCTACCGTATTTCGACAGGCTGGATTATGTCGCGCCGATGAACCAGGAGCATGCCTACGCTCTGGCCATCGAAAAGCTGATGGGCATTACGGTGCCCAAACGCGGTCAACTGATCCGCGTGCTGTATTCCGAAATCGGTCGTATCCTGTCGCATCTGTTGAACGTGACCACCCAGGCCATGGACGTGGGCGCACTGACCCCGCCACTGTGGGGCTTTGAAGAGCGCGAAAAACTGATGGTGTTTTATGAACGCGCATCAGGTTCGCGTATGCATGCCGCCTTTGTACGCCCCGGTGGCGTGCATCAGGATTTGCCACAAGCCCTGATCGATGACATTGACGGGTTTTGCGATTACCACCCGAAGGTGCTTGATGACATTGAGGGTCTGCTCACTGAAAACCGCATTTTCAAACAACGCAATGTCGACATTGGTGTCGTGACACTGGACGAATGTTTCGCATGGGGTTTTTCCGGCGTCATGGTGCGCGGCTCGGGCGCTGCCTGGGATTTGCGCAAGTCCCAACCCTATGAGTGTTACTCGGAGCTCGAGTTTGACATCCCGATCGGCAAGAACGGCGACTGCTATGATCGTTATCTCATCCGCATGGAAGAGATGCGTCAGTCGCTGAAGATCATGAAGCAGTGCATCAAGATGCTGAATTCACCTGAAGGGCAGGGGCCGGTGTCGTCTATGGATGGCAAGATTGTGCCACCGAAACGCAGTGAGATGAAGCGGTCAATGGAAGCGTTGATCCATCATTTCAAGCTCTATACCGAGGGCTTCAAAGTGCCCCAGGGCGACGTCTATGCCTGCGTTGAAGCGCCCAAGGGCGAGTTCGGCGTTTACCTGGTATCAGACGGATCCAACAAACCCTATCGCTGCAGACTGCGCGCGCCTGGCTTTGCGCATCTGCAGGCGATGGATTTCATGTGCCGTGGTCACATGCTGGCCGATGTGTCAGCGGTCCTCGGTTCTCTCGACATTGTGTTTGGTGAGGTCGACCGGTGAGTGTACGCCGTTTAGCAGATGACAGTGTTCAGCCCAAATCATTCGCCTTTACGGTGAAGAATTTGAGCTGGGCCAAACAGACCATCAGGAAATACCCGAAGGGCAAGCAGGCTTCTGCTGTCATCCCGGTGCTTTGGCGCGCGCAGGAGCAGCATGATGGCTGGGTGTCTCGCGCAGCCATGGAAGAGGTCGGCCGGATGCTCGACATGCCGTTTATCCGGGTTTATGAAATCGCGACTTTCTACACCATGTTCCAACTGGCGCCGATCGGCAAAAAGGCCCACGTCCAGGTGTGTGGTACAACGCCTTGCATGTTGCGGGGTTCGGAAGACCTGATAGCCGTGTGCAAGCGCAAGATCGCTGAACAGCCGCACACGTTGTCCGGCGACGGTGATTTCTCATGGGAAGAGGTTGAGTGTCTGGGGGCCTGCGTGAATGCGCCGATGGTGCAGATTTTCTCCGACACTTATGAAGATCTGACGCCTGAAGCCATGGAAGAGCTGCTCGACAAGATCGCCCGGGGACAGAAGGTCGAAGCTGGTCCGCAGGTTGACCGCATCATGTCTGCTCCCGAAGGCGGACCGACCTCGCTGATCGAGGAAGTCGTTCCGGTGAAAAAGGTCGCTGCGACAAAGCCCACAGCCAAAAAGTCCGCCTCCAGACAAGCAGTGGCAAAACCTGCAGCCAAAGCGACAACGAAGACCGCGCCGGCCACGACAGCATCAGACAAGGCGGCTGCAGCCAAGAAATCCACGAAGGCTGTTTACGGCAAAGCCGCGCGGGTCAAGACCACACCAGCCAGTAAAGCCGGGCCGGAACGGTTGACCAAACCCCAGGGCAAGGCGGATGATCTCAAGCTGATTTCCGGTGTTGGACCGAAACTGGAGCAGACGCTCAACAAGTTGGGTTTCTGGCATTTTTCCCAGATTGGAAAATGGACAAAGAAGGACACTGTCGTCGTCGATGATGAACTGTCCTTCAAAGGGCGCATTGAGCGCGATGACTGGGTTAAGCAGGCCAAAGCCTTGGCAAAAGGCGGCCAAGCTGAATACATCAAGGTATTCGGCAAGAAGCCGAGGTAGGACACCATGCTGCACGACAAAGACCGGATATTCACCAACCTTTACGGCCAGCATGATGTTGGCCTGAAGGGCGCCATGAAACGCGGTGCATGGGATGGCACCAAAGCCATGATCCAGCTGGGTCGTGATGGTGTCATCGACAAGGTCAAGGCGTCCGGTCTTCGCGGCCGCGGTGGTGCCGGTTTTCCAACCGGGCTCAAATGGTCGTTCATGCCCAAGCAGTCCGATGGGCGTCCGCACTATCTGGTGGTCAATGCCGATGAATCGGAGCCGGGTACCTGCAAGGACCGCGAAATCATGCGGCACGATCCCCATACGCTGGTCGAGGGCTGCCTGATTGCCGGGTTCGCAATGGGTGCGAACGTTGGTTATATTTACGTGCGCGGTGAATTCATTCGCGAACGCGAGGCGCTGCAGCGTGCCATCGATGAAGCCTATGACGCCAAGCTGATTGGCAAGAAAAACAAACATGGCTGGGATTTCGACCTCTATGTCCATCACGGTGCAGGGGCCTATATATGCGGCGAGGAAACCGCGCTTCTGGAAAGCCTTGAGGGCAAGAAGGGCCAACCGCGCATGAAGCCGCCATTCCCCGCCAATGTCGGTTTGTATGGCGCGCCGACGACTGTGAACAACGTCGAATCGATCGCTGTCGTGCCGACGATTTTACGGCGCGGGCCTGAATGGTTTGCCGGTATCGGGCGGCCCAACAATGTGGGAACCAAACTGTTTTGTATTTCCGGTCACGTGCGAAAGCCGTGTACGGTTGAAGAAGAAATGGGAATCTCGTTCCGCGAACTGATTGACCGCCACTGCGGCGGTATTCGCGGCGGTTGGGACAACCTGAAAGCAGTCATCCCGGGCGGATCATCGGTGCCGTGCGTGCCGGGCGAGGCCATTCGCGACTGTCACATGGATTTTGACAGCCTGCGCGAGCTCAAGTCGGGCCTGGGAACAGCAGCGGTTATCGTGATGGATAACTCAACCGACATGATCAAGGCGATTGCGCGGCTTGCGTATTTCTACAAGCACGAAAGCTGCGGCCAGTGCACGCCGTGCCGCGAAGGCACAGGCTGGATGTGGCGGGTGCTGACCCGGATGGTCGAAGGCCGGGCCGAGAAACGCGAAATCGACATGTTGCTGGATGTTTCATACCAGATAGAAGGCCATACGATTT
>JBDNEZ010000309.1:0-4741 GCA_041690095.1 Anderseniella sp. | reverse complement strand
TTATGCTGGTCCAACAGCTTTCCTCGCTGCGCTCGGGCCGTTGTTCGTGCCCAATGCACTGTAGCGGTCAACGCTGTGCCGAACGCCTGTTTATTGTTTATATCGCGCCTGTTGCGGCGGTGCGGATGGCATCCATGTTGGCGCCGTATTTTGAAGGATCGTTGTTCCGGTAAACAGCAGACCCTGCCACCAGCACATCAGCACCCGCAGCAGCAACGATACCGGCGGTTTTCTCACTGATGCCGCCATCCACCTGGATGTGGATGTCACGGCCACCGACCATATCCTTGATGCGGGCAATCTTGGCGGCCATCTCGGGAATGAAAGCCTGGCCGCCGAACCCGGGATTGACCGTCATGACAAGAATCAGGTCAAGCTTGTCGAGCACATACTCAAGCACGCTTTCAGGTGTCGACGGGTTAAGCGATACACCGGCCTTCTTGCCCAGGGACCTGATCAATTGCAGCGTGCGATCAAGATGCGGACCGGCCTCGGCATGAACCGTGATGATGTCGGAACCGGCCTCGGCGAATGCCTCAATGAATGGATCTGCCGGCGCAATCATCAGATGCACGTCGAGCAGCTTTCTGGTTACCGGCCGTATGGCTTTGACGATCATCGGGCCGATTGTGATGTTGGGCACGAAATGCCCATCCATCACATCGACATGGACCCAGTCGCAGCCCTGTTCATCAATGGCGCGAACCTCGTCCCCCAGCCTGGCAAAGTCTGCCGACAGGATTGACGGTGAAATCAGTATGGGTCGCGCCATGATGGTTTACTTCACCTTGTGCAGGGCTATGGCCGTGTCAGCCATGCGATTGGAAAAACCCCATTCATTGTCGTACCAGCTCATCACACGCACCAGCGTTCCGCCCATGACCTTGGTCTGGTCGAGATGAACAATTGAAGAGTGCGGGTCATGATTGAAATCGATCGACACGTTGGGTTGATCAGTGACCGCCAGAATACCCTTCAGGTCTCCCCTGGATGCCTTGATCATGGCGCGATTGACCTGCTCAACGGTCACTGACTTTGACATGACGCACTTCAGGTCGATCACGGATACATTTGGTGTCGGCACTCGAATGGATACACCGTCCAGCTTGCCGTTCAATTCCGGCAGAACCAGACCAACGGCCTTTGCCGCTCCTGTAGAGGTCGGGATCATCGACACTGCAGCAGCGCGACCGCGATACAGATCCTTGTGCATGGTATCCAGCGTCGGCTGGTCGCCCGTATAGGAATGGATGGTCGTCATGAAGCCGTGCTCAATGCCAAATGCATCATTGAGCACTTTGGCAACCGGCGCCAGGCAGTTGGTGGTGCACGATGCGTTGGAGATTACCTTGTGCGCGCCGGTGATCTGGTCATGGTTGACGCCATAGACGACAGTGATGTCGGCATTGGCACCAGGGGCCGAAATCAGGACTTCACTGGCGCCTGCCGTGAGATGCGCCGCGGCCGCATCACGGGCTGTGAAAAAGCCGGTGCATTCCATCGCAACGTCCACGCCGATTTCCTTCCACGGCAGTTTGGACGGGTCACGCTCGGCGGATACACTGATCCAGCCGGTACCGCAGTTGATCTGGTTGCCCTTGACCTTGACCGTGCCGGGGAACTTGCCGTGCACGCTGTCGAAGCGCAGCAGATGGGCGTTGGTTTCCACCGGGCCCAGATCATTGATGGCAACGACCTTGATGTCCTTGCGTCCCGACTCTGCAATGGCGCGCAAAATATTGCGCCCAATGCGACCAAATCCGTTGATTGCAACGCGAACCGCCATGGTAATCTCCGATAAGTGTGAGCTGTGCCCGAAAGATGAAAGGAAAGAGTTCCCGGGTGTTATAAACCAATGTGGGTCAGGGTCAATTGACAGGCCCGTTTGCGTCAAAATGCGCAGGGTAAAACGCCGCCAGACAATTGTGCAGGGCATTGAGGGCTTCCGACCGGGTAATGCCCGGCGGGGTATGGGCCAGTGCAACCCACAGGCCATCGGTCAGGGCGTTGATCACCCGCGCATCAAGCTTGCCTGATTTGCCCCTGTCATAGTTGCCCTGCCTGGCAAGCTCGGCACACATGGCTTCCAGCGTTTGCAGGTATTCTTCCTCTTCCTCGCCATACACCTCGTCATAAGCCGGTTGTGACTGGGCTTCCGCCCAGAAGCTCACCCATGCCTGCAGGGTGCGCAGCGTGCAGAACTCTTCACCAAAGTCGGCACTGGTCATTGCATAGAGCCGCGCAGCGGGATCATCGCCGACAGCATTGACGGCTGATGTCCAGTTCTCGCGATACTGGAAAGCCAGATGTTTCAGAGTATCGGCAAGCAGCGCTGCCTTGGACTCGAAATGGAAATTCACGATCCCCAGAGACAGTCCCGCACCACGCGACACGTCAGAGATGGTCAGGCTAGAGTAACCGCGCGTGGCCAGCACATCGATGGTTGCCTCGATCAGCTGCCTGCGGCGCACATCGCGGGACGCCTTTCTGGGCTTCGGTCTGTCCGGCACTGTCATGGCTTTCGACCGCGCACATGATGCGGGCAATGCTCGCCGGTCTGCAACACCTTGATCATCAGCGACCATGTCTGAATGTTGTGATCCACGATGTCACCTCCCAGTTGCTGAACAGCCCTGTCATGCAACTCACCTTGCAGCAGGGCAAGTTCGCGCTGGGCCTGCTCGCAATACCACGCATTGCGATTGCGCAATACCACATCGACAAACCCGGCCTGTTTCAGGGCATCTGCATAAAGTGCCGGTGATGCCATGCCGAAATCGAGATCTTCCGATGCCAGGTACGCCTGCATGTCAGGCGATGGCTCTGCGTCATGCGACATCAGCCAGTCGGATGCCACGAACACACCGCCGGGCTTCAGGACTCGAAACACATCTTTCGCCAGCTCATGCTTGCCGGGAATGTGAACGATGGAATCCTTGGAGAAAACCACATCAAATGCGGATGCCGCAAACGGCAGTGGACCCGGATCGACCTGTATCAACTCGACCCGGTCTGACACATCGGCTTCATGGGTGCGGGCTCGCGCCGTCTCCAGCACGGATGCTTCAACGTCAATGCCGGTGACCCTGGCCGCACCGTACTGGTTGACCAGCAGGCAATCGATACCACCCGCGCCGCAGCCGATGTCAAGAACATGCCTGTCGCGCAGGTCTTCATTGTCCAGCAGCCGGGAAAGCTCGTCTGGTCCGCCGGGTGACAGCCAGCCGCTGCCCCACAGCATTTCAAGAAATCCGATTACAGGTTCGGGATAAAGTTCTTCGGACTGCGTCATAACTGTCTCGTTTGTTTTTCGATTGAGCAGGGCGATTTCAGATCAATCCGACTGCCTTGCAAGAATTTTTGTCTGATGGCTTGCAACTCTTCTCTCAGGCTGATCATATTGTATCCGCGACACTGGGCAAAACACCAATTCGCAGGTGGAACAATAGTCAGTTCCTTTGGTATGGCAGGGTGGGCAATTTGTGTTAAGCGTAGAAAAGCTGTGCAAAAGCTTTGGCGGGCTTGAGGCTGTGCGTGACTGCAGCTTCACAATTGAAGAAGGCACCATCACCGGATTGATCGGTCCGAACGGCGCAGGCAAGACAACAACATTCAACATGATTGCCGGTGAAATGGAGCCGACCTCCGGAAAGATTGTTTTCCAGGGCAGGAATATTACCGGGCTGCCGACCTACAAGATGTTCCATCTGGGCATCGTACGTACTTTCCAGATTCCACACGAGTTTGCCAAAATGACCGTGCTGGAAAACCTCATGGTTGTCCCGTCGGCGCAACCGGGTGAACACATCTTCAATAACTGGTTGAAGCCAGGCGCAGTAAAACAGCGCGAGCAACAGGTTCGCCACATGGCGGAAGATGCGCTTGAGTTCCTGTCGATTTCCCATCTCAGAGAAGAACTCGCCGGAAATTTGTCGGGCGGCCAGAAAAAACTGCTTGAACTGGGTCGCACCATGATGACTGACGCAAAGCTGGTGTTGCTGGATGAACCCGGTGCCGGTGTCAATCCAACCCTGCTGCTCAAAATCCGCGAAATGATCACCCGGCTGCGTGAAGAGCGTGGCTACACGTTCTGCGTTATTGAACATGACATGGACCTGATTGCCGCCTTGTGTGATCCGATCATCGTGCTGGCGGAAGGAACCGTGCTGATGCAGGGAACAATGGACGAAGTGCGCTCCAACCCGGATGTGCTTGACGCCTATCTTGGCGGCGGTGAGGAAGCAGCGTGATGCGCGTTCTGGAACTCGACAAGGTAGTGGGCGGATATGGCGACACGCAAATTCTGCATGGTGTGTCGTTGCACGTTGATGCAGGTGAAATCGTTGTCATCATCGGGCCCAACGGGGCCGGCAAATCGACCGCCATGAAGGCCGTGTTCGGCCTGCTCAAACTCACCGGCGGCGCTGTGCTTCTGGACGGCAAAGCCATCACCAACACGCCACCGGAGCAGGTGGTGCGCCAGGGCGTGTGCTATGTGCCGCAGACCGGCAACATATTTCCCAGCCTGAGCGTGGAGGAAAACCTCGAAATGGGCGCCTTTGTCCGCACTGACGACTTCAGGCCGCGACTGAACGAAATCTACCAAATGTTTCCACCGCTGCATGAGAAGCGCCTGCAGGCGGCAGGCACCCTTTCCGGCGGTCAGCGCCAGATGGTGGCGATGGGCAAGGCCTTGATGCTGGAGCCGAAAATCCTGTTGCTGGATGAACCCACCGCAGGC
>JBDNEZ010000308.1:0-16512 GCA_041690095.1 Anderseniella sp. | reverse complement strand
ACCGGAACGGGTATTGCCCGATGACATTCACACAGCACCCTCAACTGGCCGGGCAGATGCTATCCGCGAACTGGCGCGCCACTCTGCGCGAGCCCTGGGCATCGCAACCGAAACCGATCTCAGGGATTATTTTCGCTTACCCCTGGCAGATGCCCGGCAGGCAGTCGCAGACCTGGTGGAAACCGGCGAACTGCATACTGTCGAGGTTCAGGGCTGGAAAATTCCCGGCTATATCTGGCATCAGGCAAAATCCGCCCGCTCATTTGAGCGGGCAACGCTGTTGTCACCGTTTGACCCGCTGGTGTGGAATCGCGATCGGGCAGAGCGGCTGTTTGGTTTTCGCTATCGTATAGAAATCTATACGCCCGCGCCCAAACGGCAATTCGGCTATTATGTTCTGCCGGTGCTGATCGGTGAACAACTGGCAGGCAGGCTGTGCATGAAGGCAGACCGGCAAGCCGACACGCTTCGCATCAACGCGGCCTGGCATGAAGACGGCGTTGATCCTGAAAAAGCCTCCGAAGCCATTGCGCCGGTGCTTCACGACATGAGCCAGTGGCTAGGCCTTGGGCGCGTCGAAATTGCCGAACGTGGCAATATGGCCAAAGCATTGGACAGCGCGAGCTGATTTTACAGCACGCCCTCTCTGACCAACTCATCGGTTATCTCGACAACCGCACCTCGAATGGTGTCAACCAGGAAGTCAGCGTCATCCCGGGTCATGGTCAGCGGCGGCGACATCACATCCAGATGTCCCATCGGACGCACCAGAAGCCCGCGCGATTCGCACAGATTGGAAATCCGTTTGGAGATATTCACTTCGTCGGGAATCTGGACCTTGGTTTGCTTGTCAGCCACATATTCCACGCACATCATCATGCGCTTGCCGCGCACATCACCGACAATCGGCAACTCCGACAATTCACGCAGACGACCTTCAAAATAATCACCGACCTCACGCACATTTCCGCAGATGTCTTCGCGTTCCATGATTTCAATGTTCTTCAGGGCCACCGCACAGCCCACCGGGTGACCGGCACAGGTGAAACCATGGGCAAACCAGCCGTCAGGGTTGTCGGATGACATCACCTCGTGAATCTCGTCTGTGTAAAGCGTGGCTCCCATCGGGAAATATCCCGACGTAATACCCTTGGCGCACACGATCATGTCCGGCTGAATGCCAAACTCGTCCCATGACGCAAACATGTGGCCAATGCGCCCGAATGCCGTCACGACTTCGTCGGCAATGAACAGGATATCGTGTTCATGGCACACATCGATCATGCGCTTCAGATAGCCGGGCGGCGGCGTCACTACGCCACCGGATGCCTGAATTGGCTCTGCGATGAAACACGAGATGTTATCAGCGCCCAGTTCCGCAATCTTGTCCTTGAACTCCCGTACCAGGAAATCGGTGAATTCAGCTTCCGTCATGCCGTCCCCGCCGCGATAGAAGTATGGTGCCGACAGATGATGAATAAAGCTGGTCAGATACTGGAATTCATCCTGACGATCTCCCTCGCGCAGGCCGATAGACGCCGTCAGCACAGTCGAGCCATGGTAGGAATTCTTGCGGCTGATGATGTGTTTGCGGGTCTTGCGACCCTTTCTGCCATGGTAATACTGGGCCATCCGGATCGCACCTTCATTGGCCGCAGATCCCGTCAGCGAAAACATCACACGGTTCAACGAACCCGGTGCCATGGACGCAAGTTTGCCTGCTAACAGGGCAGCCGGTGCATTGGAGACATCTACAAAGGTATTGGAATATGCCAGTTGACTGGCCTGTTCTGCCATGGCCTGAGCCAGTTCATCACGGCCATAGCCGACATTGACACACCACATCCCGCCAATGCCGTCAAAGTACCGTTTGCCCTCGGTGTCTGTGACATGACAGCCCTCACCCTTGGCAAGCACCAGAGAACCTTCCTTCTCGAAACTCTCAAAATGCGTCCAGGGATGCAGGAAATGATCACGATCCAGCTTCCACAATTGTTCATGGTCATACTGGTTGTGCAGGGGGTTCAGCATTACGGCACCTTTATATTGAATGAGCATTCAATATGACGGATTTTGGCCCGGCTGGCAATGTCCGAGATGTAAACCTCTCAGGTGCCATTGCGATCCCGCATCAATCTACAGGTTTTGCCGCCAGTTCCGACGACAACGTCACTACCTCATCGGCTGCCGTGTTCATGGCAGCTTCATCGCGCGAGCGAATCACTATGTTGGTTGCAAAGCGGCCATCGCGTTCGAATGGATACGACCCGATCATCACACCGGGATGTGCAAGCTGAATCTCCTTCAACCGCTTGGCCACATCCCCCTCACCCAGGTTGAGAGGGACAGTACGCGACAGCATGACGGCACCGCCGGTGAGTTTTGGCGCAACTTCATCCAGCATGGCCTGCATGATTTTTGGAACGCCCGCCATTACGAACACATTGCCGATGTGAAAGCCCGGTGCCATGGAGACCGAATTGAGGATCAGGTCCGCAGTATCAGGAATGCGCGCCATCCGCATACGCGCTTCGTTCTCCTCAATGCCGCGAGACGCCCAGTGCGCCCGCAGTATCCGCGAAGCTTCGGGATGATGACTGATGCCAACGCCAAACGCTGCTGCCACGCTATCTGCGGTGATATCGTCGTGGGTGGGCCCGATGCCGCCGGTGGTGAAAACATAGGTGTAGCGGGCACGCAGCGCGTTTACAGCCGACACGATATCGGCTTCCTCATCGGAAACCAGGCGGCCTTCCTTCAGGTCAATGCCCATAGCTGTCAGATAATCGGCAATGTATCCAAGATTTGCGTCCTTGGTGCGCCCCGACAGGATTTCATCTCCGATCAACAAGACTGCTGCTGTGGGAATAGGTTTTGTCATGGCTGGCGAAAATCCGATTAATGTGACACTTAAGTGCGATAAATCAACTTACGTCAGAAGCCACCCAGCAGGTCAAGCCACCATGAAAATTTCAGATAAGCAATTGCTCCGCGGCACCTTGATCAAGCGATACAAGAGGTTTCTAACCGATGTGACTCTGGATACAGGGGAAATAATCACCGCCACCTGCCCCAACACCGGCTCGATGATGGGTTTGCTTGAACCCGGAAATCCGGTCTGGCTGTCAGTTTCCGACAGCCCCACCCGCAAATACAAACATACCTGGGAGATGGTCGAGGCCAACAATGCAGATGGCGAAACAGCCCGTGTGGGGCTGAATACCGGCTTGCCCAACAAGCTGGTCGAAGAGGCCATTGTCGCTGGCCGCATACCCCAGCTTATCGGTTATGGTACACTCAAGCGTGAACAGAAATACGGCAAGAACAGCCGCATCGATATTCTGCTGTCGGACGAGGCCAGGCCGACATGTTATATTGAGGTCAAGAACGTCACCTTGTCCCGCACCGCCGGCATGGCCGAATTTCCCGACGCGGTCACCGCCCGGGGGGCAAAACACCTGAATGAACTGGCGGACATGGTTAGTGAAGGTCACCGTGCGGTGATGGTTTATCTGATCCAGCGCAGCGACGCTAAAAGCTTCTCGTTGGCACGCGACATCGACCCTGAATACTTTAAAACCTGGACCAAAGCCACTAAATCAGGCGTTGAAAGCATCGCAATGGCTTGCACCATGGCCGATGATGCGATTTCATGTGACACAGCAATCGATTTTGAAGGGGTTTCCTGAGACAACCCTCCAGGAACACACCGCAAAGGACACAATGCAAACCACTTATGTAGAAGCAGCCTCCGCCCCCATGACGAATAATGGTCAGGTAAAGCTGCACGGACCGGAAGACTTTGAAGGCATGCGCAAGGCTGGCAGGCTGGCGGCTGAAGCGCTCGACGTGCTGGTACCGCTGGTGCAACCCGGCGTTACAACGGAAGAACTCGACCGTGTGGCGCTGGTTTTTGCTCGCGACCACGGCGCCACGCCAGCTCCGCTGTACTATCGCGGCTTCCCCAAGTCCATCTGCACATCCATCAATCATGTGGTCTGCCACGGCATTCCCGGTCCCCGCACCCTCAAGGAAGGTGAAATCGTCAATATAGACATCACCCTGATTGTTGATGGCTGGCACGGCGATTCCAGCCGCATGTACCCAGTCGGCGCCATAAACCGTAGGTCCGAACGATTGATCGAGATCACCTATGAATGCCTCATGCGCGGGCTGGCAGTCATTCGTCCGGGCGCTCACACAGGCGATATCGGCCACGCAATCCAGACCTACGCGGAAGCCGAACGCTGTTCCGTCGTGCGCGATTTCTGCGGCCATGGCCTGGGCCGGCTGTTCCATGACATGCCGAATATTCTGCACTATGGCCGACAGGGCGAAGGCATCGAGTTGCGCGAAGGCATGTTCTTTACCGTTGAACCAATGATCAACCTGGGCCGGCCACAGGTTAAGGTCCTGTCCGATGGCTGGACAGCGGTGACCCGTGATCGCTCCCTGTCGGCGCAGTTTGAACACTCCATCGGCATCACGGCGGACGGTTGCGAGATCTTCACGCTTTCGCCCGACGGCTATCACTGTCCGCCACACAGGACCTGAACGGACAAAAAGCCATCCTGGAGTTCTGACAAATGGGTTTCAAGGACGAACAGGGTTTCGATGTTTCAACCGGTCGGTCGACCAGTGCGCCCGGTAAACAGGCGCGTCCGGACAAACCCGGTCATTTCGGTCATCGTGAACGGCTGCGTGAACGCTTTTCCTGCGGTGGTGCGGACGCCATGCCGGATTATGAATTGCTCGAACTGTTGCTGTTTCGCGCCATTCCCCAAAAGGACACCAAACCGATTGCCAAGGCACTGATCGCCAGGTTCGGCACCTTCGGCGATGTACTGGCAGCCCCTGCCGCACGCCTCAAGGAAGTAGATGGTATCGGCGACAAGGTCATCCTGGAGTTGAAACTCATCCAGGCCGCTGCACTGCGCATGGCCCGCAACACGGTGCTGTCCAAACCGGCCCTGTCGTCCTGGACGGCCCTGATCGAGTATTGCACCGCCGCCATGGCCTATGATGATCGCGAACAGTTTCGCTTGCTGTTTCTCGACCGCAAGAATGTTTTGATTGCCGATGAGGTGCAGCAGCGCGGTACCGTCGACCACACGCCGGTCTACCCGCGCGAAGTCGTCAAGCGCGCCCTGGAACTGTCGGCATCAGCCATTATCCTGGTGCACAATCACCCGTCCGGCGACCCGACACCGTCGCAGGCTGACATTGACATGACCCGGCAGATCGTGGATGCAGCGTCAAAACTGACCATAAATGTCCACGACCACATCATCATCGGGCGTAAAGGTCATACCAGCTTCAAGGCGCTCAACCTGATCTAGTCAGTTCCTTTGGTATCAGCCGCTTCGCGCTTGGCCCAGGTCAACTTGAATGCGGGCCGGTCACGCAATCGTGCCATATAGTCGCTCAGCGCGCCTTCCGGCGGGTTCCACTTCATCATTCCGTCACCCCAGCCCATGCAGTGGCCGATAACCAGGTCGGGTACCGTGAATTCGTCGCCCGTGACAAACTGATTTTCGCCCAGCCGGGCCTCCAGGTGAGCAAGGCCGCGCATATAGTCGTATTCACATGCCGCAGCGGCCTTGTCACTGCGCAACTCTTCCGGCAGCACAAAGCTGTTCTTGGCCGCCCACCACAGTGCCCCGTCCAGTTCATCCAGCGCCAGATGGGTGAAGCTGTCCTGCTTGGCACGCGCAATGGTGCCTGCCTTGTGGGTGAATTTGCCGTGCTTGTCGGCAAGGTACTGGCAGATCGCTACACTGTCTATGATGACATCTTCGCCATCCATAAAGGCTGGTATTTTGGCGGAAGGATTGACGGCGAGAGCTTCCGGCGAGCGCGGTCCAGCGACAACGTGTTCGTACGTCTCGCCCAGTTCTTCCAGCATCCACATTACCCTGAAAGCGCGCGATTTCGGTGATCCGATCAATTTGTACATGGTGTGAACTTCTCCGACTTACCTGTTGAAACGACTCTCAGAAAACACATCCGCGTGCAGCCACCGACCACACATTCTCAACCACACCATCAGTCAATCCACCACGCACCCCGACATACCAGTCGTGCAGGTTCACCGTGGGATCAATGTGGCCGGGCACCAGCCAGATGCGGTCGCCCAGACAGGGTTGGCGAACTCGATCGGCAACGCTGAGCAAGCCGTGCTCGTCATTGGCCTGGGTATAAACCACACCGTCGCACATCCAGACTTCCGGCAAGCCGCTGTCGATGGCTGCCGCCTTGTGGCCTGCATCAACAACCGCACGTCCTGGCGCGGTTGCACTCATCACTGTGCTGGCGACGAACAAGGCATGTTCGAATTGCGGGACATTGCTGCCGTCTGCCACCTGATTGCGGGCGTAATCGGCGTCCATGAAGCAGTATGATCCTGCCTGCAGTTCGGTCCAGATGCCGGAACCAGCCTCCTCGGTAAACGTCCCGGTTCCGGCTCCGGTCACCACCGGACATGCAATGCCGGCAGCCTGCAGCGCGGCAAGACTCGTGCTGACCCTCTCGCCGGCCTGCGCTATGGCTGCTGTGCGTTCATCCGGTGTGCGCAGATGCTGTGCTCTACCGTGATAGGCTTGGAGACCGGCAAACTCAAGGCCGCTCTCTACGCCGATCAGTTGCGCCAGTGCCACCACGGCATCGCCGGCCTCAACGCCGCAACGCGCCGCACCGGCGTCCATCTCCACCAGCACATGCAGGGTTGCTTTGGCAGCGCGTGCAGCTTGCCCGTAGGCGGCCACCTGTTGCGCGTCGTCGGCACACACGGCGATGCGGGCGCGAGCTGCAAGTGCCGCCAGGCGCGCCAGCTTGGCATCGCCCACAATCTCGTTTGACACCAGTACATCGCAGACACCGCCATCCACCAGAACTTCGGCTTCCGATACTTTCTGGCAACACTGGCCGACCGCGCCCCTAGCAATCTGGTCAAGCGCGACCACGGGCGATTTGTGGGTTTTCGCATGCGGCCTCAGCACGACACCAGTCGAACCGACATAAGTTGCCATGTGATCCAGGTTGCGCTCATAGGCATCCAGATCCACCACCATGGCAGGTGTATCAATTGCGCCCACCGGATCTCCGGTTTTTGCGGGCGGGCGAACCGGCATCAGCTTTCATCCTCCAGGCTTTCGGGAGTATCAAAATCGCGCAAAACCGCATCGCTGTGCACATCGATCATGCGCACATTGTCTGCGGCCAGCAGGCGGCGTGCACCTTCATCGCCTGAATCAGTCTCCAGTTCGGTAAAACTTTTCCTGCCTAGAATGACCGGATTGCCGCGGCGCCCGGCGCATTGCGGAACCACAATGCAGTCCTCGCCGATAAACTCGTCCAAAAGCTGGTTGATGGTTTCAGCGCCGACTTCCGGCATATCGCCCAGCAGGATCATTGCCCCCGCACAAGCCGGCGGGACCGCGCCTATCCCCGTTTTCAATGATCCAGACTGACCATCAGCAAACTCTGCATTGTACGCATAAACCACTTCAAGCCCTGCCAGCACCTCGCGCACTGCGTCGGCCTGATGACCGGTAACCACAATGACCGGTTCCAGTTCAGTGGCCAGTGCGGCTTCAACCACACCGCGCACCATGGCCTGCCCATTAATTTGTGCCAGCAGCTTGTTGCGCGTTCCAAAGCGTGACGATGTTCCCGCCGCCAGCACAATTCCCGCAAGCCTGCTCATCGGTCCGCCTCGCGCGGCGATGGCCTGGATGCAATCTCCATCAAAAGCCCGCCTGCCCCCATGTCCATGATATCCTGCGGGCGCACATCAATGCCTGCCAGTACCCGCCCCAGCACCCAGTCAAATCCGTTCAGCTTGGGCGACCGCGCGCATGACGGCACACCGATGACGGCTCTGCCATCCAGATCGCCGAGCAGCAACAGGTTACCGGGATCGACCGGCATGCCCAGGTGCACAATCTGCCCGCTCGCGGCTTCAAGACCCGCCGGCACCACGTCGCCACGATCAACAATGGCCGATGCACCGAGCACCAGCACCGGACTATGCCCGGATGCCGCCAGTTGCCTGATACCACCGGCCACACCATCAATTGTGTGAGTAACTTCAATTACTTCACCCAGTGTACTGCCATAACGCTCAAGCCGGTCTCGAATAACGGTTGCCGATTTCCCAAGCAGGGTTTCCTTCATGACGGCTGTGCGCGTCAACACCAGTCCCGCCTTGTGCGGTTTGAACGGCACGACTGACAAAAGCGCACCCGATTCAGCCAGTTCCACGGCTTCATCGACAACGTCTGCCGGTGCGGAGAACGGAATGATTTTGACGGTAGCCACCATTTGACCGGCCTTGACCGCCTGAAACGGTGTCAGCGTTGCCAGCGTAACCGACTCATGCAACCGGTTGAGCGCCCGCACCATGCCCGCGTCCACCAGTGCAATTCCGTCATGCGCGGAATAGATGTTGGCGCGCCCGGTTGACGCCGTCTGCCGGGTGACGCCAATGCCGCACACCGCATCTGCAAGCCGTGCAGCGGCTGCATCTTCCTGGACATCGCCTGCTTCGATGCGGGCCGCAAACACCTTTGTGACCCCCGAGGCCGTCAAAGCGCCAATATCCGATGCGGACAGGATCCTGCCTTTCTTGAACCTGATACCATCTGCACGCACTGAATGGGCCAGAACGGCGCCTTGCGCCAATGCAATGTCAATTTCTCCAAAGGTCATCTATCGAGGCCCAATCGAAGCGCCCTGGTCATTTCCGCCATGATGGAAATGGCGATTTCCGGTGCCCCACGCGCACCAATATCCAGACCCACCGGGCCACAGATGCGTGAAGGCTCTACGCCCGCCTGTTTCAGCCGATCGCCACGTGACGCCTGGGTTCGCCTGGAGCCCAGCGCACCAATATAGAAACACTCGCTGTGCAGCGCTGCAATCAGCGCCGGATCGTCAACCTTGGGATCGTGCGTCAGCGCCAGAAAACCGGTTCGGGCGTCAAGGCCCATGTCAGGCAACACTTCATCTGGCCAGTCCGCATGCAGCGTCACACCGGGAAACCGGTCTTCAGTGGCAAATGCGCCGCGTGGGTCAATTACCGTGATGTCATAGCCTGCCGCCTTTGCCATCGGCACAATCGCCTGCGCAATGTGCACCGCACCAATAATCACAAGCCGCAGAGCGGGGTTATGAATATGGATGAAAAATTCACCCTTGTCCGTTGAAACGACTCCGGATTTGTCAAACCGGAACCCGTTTTCCAGAGCATCGGCCAGCGCATGTTCATCAGCGTAGCGATGTGCCACGACCTCCTGTGCACCTGAGTCGATGTCGGTTACAACCGCCACTGCCAGTCTGTCGGCGCGCGCCTTCGCCAGTGTGTCGATAATTGCAATATCCATCAGGTCATGCTCCGGTTACAGGTTCAACGTAGACCCTGATCCTGCCGCCGCACGCCAGGCCGACTTCCCAGGCGGTTTCGTCGGCGACACCGAATGCCAGCACCTTGCTCTTGCCGGTCTCGATTGCCTCCTGTGCCTCGGTAACCACAGCGCCTTCAACACATCCGCCCGACACCGAGCCTTCAAAATTTCCGTCAGCGTCGATCACAAGTTGCGACCCCACCGGCTGCGGGGCCGACCCCCATGTCTCGATCACCGTGGCCAGCGCCACTTTGCGGCCTTCCCGAACCCAGTTGCCAGCCGTTGCCAGCAGGTTTGCTTCATTGCTGCTCATGGTATTACCTCTTCCACCGGTCGCGGATCGCCCGAATTCAGCCAGCGCCGCGGATCATGGGTCGCATTTCGCGAGCCTGACAGGATTTCGGCCAGATCGGCAAGTGTATTCAACGAGTGGCATGGCCGGAATTCATCCACATGCGGCATGATGGCCCTGATGCCGCTGGCCCGGGCTTCAAATCCACCATAGCGCAAAAGCGGGTTAAGCCACACAATCCGCCTGGCAGAGCGCGCCAGCCGCGCCATTTCCACCTCGAGCATGTCAACATCATCACGATCCAGCCCGTCTGTCATCATCAGCACATGAGCACCCTGGGCCAGAACGCGGCGCACCCATCTCCGATTGAACTCGCGCAGTGTGTGACCGATGCGGGTTCCGCCGGACCAGTCATCCACATGCGAGCCCACAAGCTCCATTGCCTCGTCCACATCCCGGCGCATCAGTTCACGGGTGATGTTGGTCAAGCGCGTTCCGAACACAAACACCTGAACCCGCGAACGGTCGTTGGTCAACGCATGCAGAAAGTGCAGGAAAATACGCGAGTAATTGGCCATGGATCCGGAAATATCAAGCAGCACGACCAAAGGCGGTTCGCGTGTCTGGCGCGCCTTGTGCGCCAGAGATGTCATGTTGCCCCCCGCCCTGAGCAACCGGCGCATGGTCGCGCGCATGTCGACAACACCGCGCGGTGACGGCTTGAACCGCCGCATTTTCACTTCAAGCCGGTTCATGCGCATGCGGGCAATGGCGGCACGTGCAATGCGCTCTTCATCCGCACTCATCTGCTCGAAATCCTTGTTGCGCATCACCTCGGTCGCCGAGGACGTAAACTCACCTTCCAGTTCGACTTCATCCGATGGCCGTTCACGCCGCGACTGGGCATTGTCCTGGTTGAACATGGCCTCCGCCAGCCGCTTCTGGCCGGCTTTCTTTTTGGGTGGCGTTGTTTCCACGCGCACTTGCTGAAACAGCAACTGCATCAGTTGTTCGATCATTTTGGGCTTTTGCCAGAACACTTCAAATGCGTGGTCAAACAGCGTGGTGTGCTCATGCCGCTTCACGAATACCGAGTGCAGTATCCAGTAAAAATCCGTCTTGGTCGCCATACCGCCACCGCGCACTGCTTCGAGCGCATCGAGCACAGCGCCCGGTCCCACCGGCAGGCCGGTGTCCCGCAACACCCGTGCAAAATGCATGATGTTGGCCGGCAGGTGGCCGGTCGGGCCAGACCCGCTGAAACCGGAAAATATGGGCTGCCTGGCCATCTGCCCTACCCGGCTGCACGCTGCCGGATGTCAGACTGGATCTGGTCAACCAGCCGCTTGGCTTCGGAGCCTTCCATCCGGGCTATGTCGTCCTGATATTTCAACAACACACCAAGCGTATCGTTCACCGTTTCAGGATCAAGAGCAATTGCATTCAACTCGTTGAGAGCCGAGACCCAGTCCAGGGTTTCGGCAACGCCGGGCGACTTGAACAGATCCTGGCCGCGCAGGGCCTGTATGAAGCCCACGACCTCCTGTGCCAGTTCATCACCCACGCCCGGTTTGCGCGCTTTTATGATGGCAAGTTCGCGCTCGGCCGAGGGGTATCCGACCCAGTGATACAGACACCGTCGCTTGAGTGCGTCATGCACTTCACGGGTCCGGTTGGACGTTATGATGACTATCGGCGGTTCAGCCGCCTTTACGGTGCCTATTTCAGGAATGGTAATCTGATAATCCGACAGCACCTCCAGCAGAAACGCTTCAAACGCCTCATCGGTGCGGTCAAGTTCATCGATCAACAAGACAGGCGCACCACCGCTATGCGGCTCAAGTGCCTTCAGCAGAGGTCGCTTGATCAGAAAACGGTCGGAAAAAATGTCTGACTGCAACCGGTCACGATCATCGACGCCTTCGGCCTCCGCCATGCGAATCTCGATCATCTGCGCCGAATAATTCCACTCATAAACCGCTGCGGCCAGATCGAGCCCCTCATAGCACTGCAGCCGGATCAGGTCGCGGCCAAGCACTGTGCTGAGCACCTTGGCAATTTCTGTTTTACCGACGCCAGCCTCACCTTCAAGGAACAGCGGCCTGCCCATTTTAAGTGCCAGGAAGAGTACCGTAGAAAGCGGTCGGTCAGCCAGATAGCCATCGCTGGACAGCAATTCCTGTGTGGCATCGATGGAAGCAGGTAATGGTTTCGGCATGGGTTCGCTCTAGGTCAGGGACCCATAAACAGGGTCACTTAAAAAAACAGTCCGCGAGCACGATACTCGCGGACCGGCATTGTTCAATTAGGGTCAGGACCCCAATACCACAGCAACTGGCTACTTCGCAGCAGCCACAGCCCGTTTTGCCATCACGCCAACCAGGTGGGCACGATATTCAGCGGAGGCATGAATGTCGGCGTTCATGTCATCGGCCTTGATCTTGATACCGGCAATCGCATCGGCAGAAAAATCTGCCGACAGTGCCTTTTCCATGGCCTTCTCGCGATAAGCCGAGCCCTTGGCACCGGTCACTCCGACGCGGACACCCTTCTTGGCGAAGTCAGCCACGAACACGCCAACCATGGCATAACGCGATGCCGGGTTGGGGAATTTCGAGTAAGCTGACCTTGCAGGGATTTCAAACTCGATCTGCTTGATGATCTCGTTTGTCCTCAATGCTGTTTCAAACAGGCTCTTGAAGAACTTGTCGGCATCAATTGTACGTGTGTCGGTCACCACCTTGGCATTCAGCGCCAGCAGGGCTGCCGGATAATCCGCCGCCGGGTCGGCATTGGCTACGGAGCCGCCAATGGTGCCTCTGTGACGCACATGCGGGTCCCCGATCATGCCGGCCAGCGCAGCCAGTGCAGGCACCGCTTTTTTCAAAGCGGCATCTGTTGCCACTTCGGCATGGGTGGTACCGGCCTTGATGGTCACCTTGGTCTTCATGACGCTCACGCCCGCATTGCCCAGGCCTGAAAGGTCGATCACATCGCTGGGTGAAGCCAGACGCTGCTTCATGGTCGGGATCAGCGTCATACCGCCCGACATCAGCTTGCCTTCCTTCTTCGATTTGATCAGTTTGACCGCATCCGCCAGCTTGCTGGGACGGTGATATTCAAATTCATACATAGGTTTTCTCCTGTCCCTTTGGTTTATTCAGCCGCTTCGCGCAGGTGCGCCATGGCGTTCCAGACATTTTGCGGTGTTGCCGGCATTGCCACATCCTTGACGCCCAGCGCGTTGGTCAGGGCATTCATGACAGCAGCAGGTGCCGCAATCGCGCCTGCCTCGCCACAGCCCTTGATGCCCAACGGGTTTGATGGGCATTCGGTCTTGGTGAAAGCCAGCCTGAACGATGGCAGATTGTCAGCCCGCGGCATGCAATAGTCCATGTACGAGCCGGTCAGAAGCTGACCGCCTTCATCATAGACAACGCTCTCGGTCAGCGCCTGGCCGATGCCTTGCGCAATGCCGCCGTGCACCTGACCTTCAACGATCATCGGATTGATGATGTTGCCAAAGTCGTCCACGGCAACCCAATCGACAATTTCTGTCACGCCGGTATCGGCATCGACTTCCAGTTCGCAGATATGACAGCCTGCCGGGAAAGTGAAGTTGGTCGGATCGTGGAAGGCGCCTTCCTTGAGGCCCGGCTCAATTTCAGACGTCGGGAACTTGTGCGCCACATAGGCTGACAGCGCCACTTCGCCAAACGCCATCTTCTTGTCGGTACCCTTGACCGAGAAACTGCCGTCCTTGAACTCGACGTCACTCTCGGCTGCTTCCATCACATGGGCTGCCACTTTTTTCGCCTTGGCCTCGATCTTGTCGAGCGCCTTCGAAATAGCCGTCATACCGACAGCACCTGAGCGTGACCCGTAAGTGCCCATGCCAAACTGAACCTTGTCGGTGTCACCATGTATAATGGCCACCTGATCAGCCGGTATCCCCAGCCGGTCAGATACAAGCTGTGCGAACGTTGTCTCATGGCCCTGGCCGTGACTGTGCGACCCGGTGAGAATTTCCACGGTGCCGACCGGGTTTACGCGAACCTCGGCTGACTCCCACAAACCAACGCCGGCACCCAGCGATCCAACCGCTGCCGACGGTGCGATACCGCAGGCTTCGATATAGTTGGAAAAACCGATACCGCGCAGTTTGCCCTTGCGCGCTGATGCAGCCTTGCGCTTTTCAAAGCCTGCATAGTCGATCATCTCCATCGCCTTGTTTTGCGATGCTTTGAAATCGCCTGCATCATAACACATGATAACGGGGGTCTGATGCGGGAATGTAGTGATGAAGTTCTTCGCCCGGAATTCAGCCGGATCGACACCCAGCTCACGAGCCGCCGTTTCCATCAGCCGCTCCACGACATAGGCCGCTTCCGGTCTGCCCGCCCCGCGATAGGCATCCACCGGAGATGTATTGGTGTAAACCGCATCCACTTCCGCATAGATGCTGGGAATATTGTACTGGCCCGACAGCAGGGTTGCATAGAGATAGGTGGGAACCGATGACGCAAACGTCGACAGATAGGCCCCCATATTGGCAATCGTCTTGGCGCGAAGCCCGGTAACCTTGCCGTCCTTGTCGATGGCGAGTTCCGCCTTGGTCACATGATCACGGCCATTGGCATCCGTCAGGAAGGCTTCCGAGCGGTCCGACACCCACTTCACCGGCACACCACCGGCCCGTCTCGATGCCCACAGGCACACGACTTCTTCTGCATAGATGAAAATCTTGGAGCCGAAACCGCCGCCCACATCCGGTGCGATCACGCGCAGCTTGTGTTCAGGCGCCAGCCCCACGAAAGCCGATATAACCAGTCTCGCCACGTGCGGGTTCTGGCTGGTGGTGTACAAAGTATAGTGGTCATCACCTTCATCATACGAGCCGATTGCAGCACGAGGCTCCATGGCATTTGGCGCCAGCCGGTTGTTCACCAGGTCAAGTGTAGTGATGTGGGCAGCACTGCTGAACGCCGCATCGGTTGCGTCCTTGTCGCCAATTTCCCATTCGAACACGGTATTCCTGGACGCCACGTCATGCACCTTCGGCGCACCGCGCTTTTGCGAAGCCACCGGGTCCACATTGGCGTCGAGCACCTTGTAGGTCACATTGATCATCTCGGCAGCAGCTTTTGCCTGCGCCGTGGTACGGGCAACCACAACGGCCACCTGGTCACCGACATGGCGCACCTTGCCCTGTGCCAGTACCGGATGGGGCCCGGCTTTCATTGGTGAACCATCCTTGGAATGGATCATCCAGCCGCAGATGACGCCGCCAATATTGTCAGCAGCCGCATCCTCACCGGTCAGCACGCACAATACACCAGGGGCCTTTTCAGCCTTCTTGATATCGATTTTCTTTATTTCCGCATGGGCGTGAGGTGAGCGGAGAAAATATCCAACCGCCTGCCCCGGCAGGTTGATATCGTCGGTGTACCGGCCCTTGCCGGTGATGAAGCGGTGATCTTCCTTGCGCAGCATGCGCGCGCCAATGCCTGTATCACTCATTTGATCGTGTTTCCTCTAATTGGGTAACATGTTCCAACCCGGTCTGCTCCACGATGGGGCGACCGGTTCTCGTCACATCTTTGCAGCGCCGGCCTGAATGGCCTTGACGATGTTGTGATAGCCGGTACAGCGACAGATATTGCCTTCCAGCTCTTCGCGAATGGTCTCTTCCTTGAGCTTTTTGCCCTTGCGTTTCACGATATCGATCGCGGCCATGATCATGCCCGGCGTACAGAAGCCGCATTGCAGGCCGTGATGTTCACGGAAGGCTTCCTGCATCGGATGCAGCTTGCCGTCCCTGGCAAGTCCTTCGACCGTGTTGACGGTCGCGCCATCGCAGGCAATCGCCAGCGCCGTACAGGATTTGATGGCCTTGCCGTCTACATGTACTACACAGGCTCCGCACTGACTGGTATCGCAGCCGACATGGGTACCGGTTTTTCCAAGATTACCGCGAATGAACTCGACCAGAAGTGTGCGGCCTTCAACCTCGCCGCATACCTTTTCGCCGTTCACCGTCATTGATATTGCCGGCATTCAGAACCTCCCTTTGCGTTCAAAAATCACTCGCCGCGTCATGCCCGGCGGTTTTCATCGCAGGCCAGCTTGCGTCAAGCGGCAAGTCAAGGTCAAGCAGTACCACTCATCCCTTGCGCGCATTTTCGCGTATACTTGATCAACAGGTAAAAAACAGCGTGGAAACACCGCTCATGACCAAGAAGTTCGCACATTGTCTGGTTTTGCTGACAGGCCTGCTTATCGGGTATCCGACAGGCAGTGCGCAGGAGCCTGACACCCTCAAATCCATCATCTCACGCCAGATTGAAGCGTTTCGGGCAAACGATGGCCCGGCAGCTTTTGGATTTGCATCGCAGCAGTTGCAATCATTCTTCCAGTCTCCGGATCGCTTCATGGATATGGTGAGACGACAGTATTCCCCGGTGTTTCGGCCTGACAGGTTCAACTTTGTCGGGACGACGCTTGAGACCTCTGGCAGGCCGGTTCAAATTGTCGAAATTGTGGATAAAAGCGGCCTCACGTGGATTGCCACATATCTGTTTGAACAACACCGCGACGGCACATGGCGCATTGCAGCTGTGCGTCTTGAAAAACTGGCGGGCAGCAGCGTTTAATACCAGATCCCAGCAACAGCGAGCCATTTCACCGGAGCGATTTTTTCCGCCGGCAAGGCGCGTGTCGCGCCGTGGTACATGTACCACAAGCGGCGCGCAACGTAGCTGGCGGGAAAAAGCGCCCGGCCCTTCGGGTGGGTCATAGCGGCCCATCGGGTGCGTT
>JBDNEZ010000307.1:0-2124 GCA_041690095.1 Anderseniella sp. | reverse complement strand
GCCAGATGCCGGGCGAAGGCCAGGCCGCAGCGATGGTGCACGGTGGTTTTGCCGGTGTTCTGGCAGACATGCAGCATGGCTTTGCCAGTTATGACGAGATGCGCCTGATGGTGCAGGCAGTGGGACGCGCCGGTGGTGTGCCGATGATGCGCCCTCCGCTGGATGATTTCGGCATGGTGGCGCGAGGTCTGGATGCCGGCGCTTCAGTTGTCATTGCGCCAATGATCAACAGTGCTGATGATGCCAACCGTCTGGTTGACGTCGCGAAGTACCCGCCACTTGCCTCGCGCAGCTTTGGTCCTGCGCAAGCGCTTGAACTGTGGGGACTGGACGCGCAATCCTATCTGAGTGCAGCCAACGAAATGATCACGGTGCTGGCAATGATCGAGACAGCAGAAGCAATTTCCAACCTGGATGACATTTTGGGAGTGGACGGTATCGACGGCGTTTTCGTCGGGCCTTATGACCTGTCGATCAATCTTTCAGGTGGCAAAGTGGGCGGGGCCAGTGATCCGGACGTGATTGATGCTCTGCCGCACATAGTCGCGTGCGCTCGCAAGCATGGCAAAATTTCCGGAATTTATGCTTCAGGTGCCGGGCAGGCCGCAGGATTTGCAGAACTGGGCTTCAACCTGATATCAGCCATTGGCGATGCAGGGTTGATTGCAGCCGGTGCCAAGGCTGTGCTGGACCAGATTAACGGGTCCTGACTTCGGGACATTTTCAACCTGAACAGACTGGCTCAGCAGTCAGCAAGCTGCTCGGGCCTGTCAAACATGGCCATCTGCAGGCTGCGGGCGATTCTTTGTGCCCGCTCCATGAAATAATCCACCGCCTGCGGGCTCGGGGCGGTCTCGATCAGGGTTTGTCTGAACAAATCCAGCCAGATACTGAAATGGTGTTGCTGAACCTGTGTGAGTTTTTGATGCGCCGGCACCGGTTGCCCGTTGTAACGACCGGTGCTCATGGCTACTGATGACCAGAAATCCTTCATTTTTTTCAAGTGCGGCTGCCAGTTGCTGCCGATTGCATCGGCAAATATCGGGCCGAGTATCTGATGGCTGCGGATTCGGTCATAGAAGTCGTCGACCAGGATTGAGATGTATTCATCATCAATACCGATCTTTAGCGCTTCGTGCTGCACTTGTTCGCGATGAAGTTGCGCGTGAGTTTTTATCTGTTCTGTCATGCTGCGTTGTCCATAAGCAAATCTGCGAGTTTGGGGTTGTCCTGTGTCAATCCGGCAAGAGTATGCTGGTCGAGAGAGCTGTAGAAGGCTTCAAGAGCTGCTGACATCAGTCCTTTGAGCCGGCATGAAGGTGTGATCAGGCAACTGCCGTTTCCATCCGGAAAGCAGTCCAGGAAAGCACTGTCGTTTTCCATGTCCCGGGTCAGCCTGCCGATGTTTATCTCGCCGGCAGGCCGCGCCAGCCGCATACCGCCAGATCGCCCCCGCACGGTTTCAATATAGCCGCGGATGCCCAGAACATGGGCGACCTTCATCAGGTGGTTTTGCGAAATTCCAAACTTTCTGGATGTTTCGGCGATTGTCACCAGGTTGTGCTGGTTTGTTGCCAGATACATCAGCACCCGCAGTGCATAGTCGGTTTGCAGGGTCAGTCGCATATCCACCTCCAAAAGATGTATTGAATATGCCTCATCAAGGCCAATTGTTAAATACATTTATTTTAAATATATGTATTTGGCAAGTCACAGGTCCAGACTTGTGGGCATGTTCGACCTAATACCAATGGCCCGTTCTTCAAAAGATGACGTTCAAGGAGTGGATCCGTGCAGCGCATTGCGCATTGACGGCGGCACCAGTTCGCGCACGATGGGCGGCATGATCTTCAACACCAGTGCGCGCAAATGTGACCAGCCGGCGCTCAGCAACAGCAGGAACACGCCAATTGCAAGCGCGGTAATACCGGAACTGTAATCCTGGAAACCCGAGCCGGCGATGAGAGTGCTCGCTGCATACAGGACATAGATCAGTGACGAAACCAGCAAAGCCCGCCGGTCAATGATCAGTGCCAGCAATCCGAACACCGCATAAAACGCCAGCACGGCAGCGGCCTGCTTGCTGCTCAGGCTGCCGCTCAGAATGCCTATTGTCGTGAACAG
>JBDNEZ010000306.1:0-12581 GCA_041690095.1 Anderseniella sp. | reverse complement strand
GGCCAGGAAGACCCGCTTTTTCTGGCCGCCTGACAGCTCACCGATCTGGCGCTTGCGGAACTCGCTCATGCCGACCCGCGCCAACGCGCTGGCGACCATTTCATGATCATGGGCTTTCGGTATGCGAAGCCAGTTCATGTGGCCATAGCGCCCCATCATCACGACGTCTTCGACCAGTACGGGAAAATTCCAGTCAACTTCCTCGGATTGCGGTACATAAGCGACGAGGTTGCGCTCCAGCGCCTGTTCCTCGCTCATGCCGAGCATTCTGACTTCACCCCTGGCCAGTGGCACAAAACCCATAATGGCCTTGAAAAGCGTGGACTTGCCAGACCCGTTCACGCCGACCAGTGCAGTGATCGTACCGGCCGGCAGGGAGAAACTGGCATCGTGCAGAGCAGTGTGCCCATTGCGATAGGTGACGGTCACATCACGGACTTCAAGCCCATCGTCATGTCGAGGTTGCTCCTGCAGTGGACTCAGCATTATTTCAGCCCCTTTGCGATGGTCTGTGTTGTTGCACTGAGCAGATCGAGGTAAGTGGGGACGGGACCCTCCGGACCGGACAGTGAATCTACATACAGCACGCCGCCATAAACGGCGCCGGTTTCTCTGGCCACCTGTTTTGCAGCTGCTGGAGAGATGGTGCTTTCGCTGAACACTGCCTTGATATTGTTGGCGCGCACAGCATCAATGACATGGCGCACCTGCTGCGGCGTGCCTTGCTGATCGGCATTGATCGGCCACAGGAACAGCTCTTTCAGGTTGAAGTCCCGTGCCAGGTAGGAAAACGCCCCCTCGCTGGTGACCAGCCAGCGCTGGTTCTCCGGGATGGCGGCAAGAGACTCTCGAATGGGAGCAATCCGTGCCTCGATTTCGGACTTGTACTTTTCCGCATTGGCCCTGTATGCAGCGGCGTTTTCCGGGTCTTGTTCAGCCATGGCGCGGGCAATGTTATCAACATATATCAGCGCAACCGCCGGGCTCATCCAGGCGTGCGGGTTGGGCTTGCCGGAGTAGGGGCCTTCCACAATGCTCATGGGTTGCACGCCGTCACTGATGACAACCGATGGGACTCCTGACAGATTAGCCAGAAATTTCTCGAACCATTGTTCCAGGTTGAGGCCGTTCCACAATATCAGCCCCGCACCGAGTGCCCGGACAATGTCCTTGGGGGTCGGCTGGTAGTTGTGGATCTCTGCACCGGGCTTGGTGATGGAAACTACATCGGCACTGTCGCCGGCGACATTTGCAGCCATGTCGGCGATGATCGTGAAGGTCGTTACCACCTTCAGTCTGGCCTGCGCAGCTTGGGTCACGGCGAGCGTGGCAATTGCCAGTGCTGTCAGGATCGCAAATTGTTTCAGATGTTGACACATGTATGGAGTTCCGGTGTTGGCGTATGGAGTTCCGGTATTGAGGATTGTGCGCGCAGTTTATGCAAATGCAAACTATTTGCAATAAGGAAATTACAAGGGATCTGTGCGCTATTGCAAATGATAATCAACTTGTTAGATTGCGGCTATGGCTACACCCCTGGACAGTGATGACCTGTTAAGCGCGCTGCGAAAAGCTGGTGCGCGTATTACCAAGCCCCGCAAACTGATCATTCAGATACTGGCTGACAAGGGTGACGAGCACCCCGATGCCATGGAAATTTTCAGACGCGCTGTCCGGCAGGACAGCCGCATCTCGTTGCCGACCGTGTATCGCACGTTAAAGATGCTGGAAGAACATGGTGCCATTCAACGGCATGCCTTCGTTGACGGCAGGTCGCGTTATGAACCGGCGGACGGGCCGCACCATGACCACCTGATCGACATGGACACAGGTGCGGTGATTGAGTTTCAGTCTGAAAAGATTGAGCGGCTGCAGGAAGAGATTGCCCGCGAACTGGGCTATGAAATTGTCCATCACAGGCTCGAATTGTACGGTCGCAAGACCAAAGTATAGCAGATTCGCCGACCGTGATATTTTTGCAACACTTTTGAAAATAATGCACCGGGGCCATTACTCGCTCTTGTATGTGCAGCGCAGCCACATCTATGGTCACCTCAACAACAGGATAAAGACTTTCCAAGATTCGCAAGCAGGAGGTTCCATGCGGCGCGCACTGTTAACATTTTCAGCGATTGTACTGGCAACGGCCGTGGCTACGCCATCGGCAGGCGCGGCATCGCGCAACGGACAACAATGCAGCAATTTTATCGAGTGTTTATTCGGCGGAATCGGTAATCGTGACAGCAGTGGGCCGAGTTTTGGCAACACCAAATACGGCCCGAGTACCCGCAAACTGATCAGTTTTCCTCAAGGGGCGAAACACGCGACCGGAACCATCATTATCGATACTTCCGAACGTAATCTCTATTTTATCCAGCCCGGCGGCAAAGCTTACAAATATCGTGTTGGCGTCGGACGCGAGGGTTTTCAGTGGTCGGGCAGCGCCAAAATCTCGCGCAAGGCCGAGTGGCCAAGCTGGACGCCGCCGAAAAACATGATCGCGCGTGAGAAGAAAAAGGGCATTATTCTGCCGGCGCGGATGGAAGGCGGGCCGAACAATCCGCTTGGCGCACGTTCGCTGTATATCGGCAGTTCGCTGTATCGTATTCACGGCACCAACAATCCGTCTTCAATCGGTGGAGCTGTATCGTCGGGCTGCATTCGCCTGACCAACACTGACATTATTGATCTGCACAAGCGCGCCCGCGTCGGTGCGAGGGTCATTGTGCGCCGCTAGAGCCGGCGACGCACATTTTACTGGTTTTGCAGGGGAGCCTTGGGGGGTTACCCTGACCCCGGAACGCGCGAGGGGGCTTGAGCGTTCCGGGGTCACTTATTCTCCTGACACATCATTGGTTTTTTCCGAACCGGCAAACCAATTCACCGAATCTTGTCTTCGGTGCTGGACAGTCTTTGCGGCGGTGCGCATATTGCGGTGCAGTATACCTCGTCCCGCGCCACTTCCGAAAGCATTTACAACCATGCTGCCTGCCACCCAGACCCTGTATTTTGAAGATCTGTCGATCGGCATGTCGGAAACCTATTCCAAAGAGGTGAAATCGTCTGACGTAATCGGCTTTGCCGAGATTTCGGGAGATCGCAATCCGATCCACCTGTCGGAACATTTCGCAGCGCAGACGCCGTTCAAGGGCCGTATTGCGCACGGTCTTTACACTGCCAGTCTGATATCGGCGGTGATCGGTACCAGATTACCGGGCCCCGGCGCCATCTACATGAAACAAACCCTGAATTTCAAGGCGCCGGTGCGCATTGGCGACATCGTAACAGCGCGTGTCGAAGTGCTTGAAATGAGCGAAAAGGGTAATCGCGTCAGGCTTGCCTGCACCTGTTCGGTGGGCGACTTGCTGGTTCTTGAAGGTGAGGCCCTGGTCAAGGTGCCATATGCGGAAGATGATTAAAATTGACGCAAGGCAGGATAACTAAAGTTGACGTAAGGACAGTTTCGATGTAAATTCGATTCTATCCTGATGAATACAATGCGTAATTCTATCCTGATGAATACAATGCGTAATTCTATCCTGAAGGATACAACGCGTAATTCTATCCTGAAGGATACAACGCGTAAATGTTTATACTGTCAGGTGTCGGTTATTTTGTAGTCAGATGTTTACCTTGAATTTTGCACCACCGGGGGAAAGGTGATGCTGGCGGATAACCTTTGTAAAAGGATCCGTATTCCATGTCGCGATTGGGCAATTTTTCTGATGATACACTCGCTGTAGAGTCGATTTTCGAGGACATTGGTCTTCTGGAAAAGCGGGCTGCGCGCGGTGGACGTCTGGGTGAGGACGACTTGTGCCTGTTGATCCAGTGTAACTCCCGCCTATCGCGATTACTCCAGGATTTGTCTGCCGATACAGAGTCGGCCACACCGTGCGAATCGGTCGCCTGCACACCTGTAACCAGCTTCAGGAAAGCTTCGGAGACGTCGGCGAGGGTCCGGGCAAACGCTGCCTGAAGCAGTTCAAATTATCCGTGAGCCACTCATGTGATGAGCCAGACCACTCCGGTCCACCTGATCGTTTCCAAAGTGCTCGAGTGAGAAGTCACTGCAGCAAACCGCACCGTCATATTCTGCTTTTGGCGGCGGTTGTGATCGCAGTCATGGCTCGACGGAAGCGATGCTGATCAACTGAAGGGTTTCCGCAGAGAGATCCTGCAGCACGATTGAAACAGTCGGCAGGTAACATCACCGATGACTGTCAGATGCCGTCGGCAACCTGACGGTCATATTCGGCTACGTCAAACCGGCCAAGCGAGGCTGCCACCAGGCAGTCGTCAGTCAATGTCCATTCTTCCCAGCCTGGCACCTTGACTTTGTTGCCGGTGCCGGAATGAATGCCTTCCAGTGTCCAGGTAAAAATCGCCTGGTTGCCGGCGGCTCGAATGTCATCCAGGTGCACGATCAGGTCAGGAAACTCGGCGTAAAAGCCGGCCGCCATTTCAGCAATCGCCGCCCGTCCTGCAAGCGCGTCCCCACCATTGATGGCGATCGCGCCATTATCAGCATAAAACGCTGCCACGCCTTCAGGTGACTGTGAACTCCACGCAGCAGCATAACGTGTTGCCATGTCGCGAACGTTTGCCGGGGAAGGTGCCATGTCTGGTGTCTCCTGAGGTCTGGTGAATTTCAGAATGGAGTGATCGCGTCCTGCACGCGAGTATAGCGATATTCTGATAAAATTGCGAGGCACCGGCCACCCGCCATAGCAATTGAGCTGATTGTCGACGGAGCATCCGACATCATTCACCATGAAAAACGGAGCCTCACAAAGGAGGCTCCGCATTACTATCTCGAATTGTCGTCTCAACTGAGAGCTAGCTGCATCCGCTCGTTGATCCGCAAGTATCGCATTTCATGCAGGTGCCGTTGCGCAGCAGGGTGAAGTTGCCGCATTCGCCGCAACTGTCGCCTTCATAGCCCTTCATGCGGGCTTCAATACGGCGTTCTGCATCCGTCTTCACCTGGCCGTCTGAATCGATATCCAGCGGAACCATCACGTGTTGTTCGATCTGCAGGCTGGCAGCAACGGCCATTTCCACCGCCACGTCCAAGGCTGCAGCACCGTCTGCCACATAGGCTGCCTCGATGCGCGACTGGCTGGCAGCGACCGGATTGGTCATGCTGGATGACGTCAGGCTGCTCGGCATCATGAATACATTGTCAGCCAGCTTCTGCCGGGTATAGCCGGAAGAGGCTATCGCCATGGCCGGCATGCCGCCTGGAGGACACGGTGCGGCACCGGCCTTGCCCGGCTTGCCTTCGCTTTCACCCTTGCCCATGGCATCAAAGCGAATGTCGGCAGGCTCGACATGCGCCAGATCATTGCGGCTGAGATACGACACCGCCAGTTCGCGGAACACATAGTCGAGAATCGATGTGGCGTTCTTGATCGCTTCATTGCCCTGCACCTGACCGGCAGGCTCAAAGCGGGTGAAGGTAAACGCCTCGACATATTCTTCCAGCGGCACGCCATATTGCAGGCCAAGAGATATCGCGATGGCAAAGTTGTTCATCATGGCGCGAAAGGCGGCACCTTCCTTGTGCATGTCGATGAAGATTTCACCGAGCTTGCCGTCGTCATATTCGCCGGTGCGCAGATAGACCTTGTGTCCGCCGACAATGGCTTTCTGGGTATAGCCCTTGCGCCGCTGTGGCAGCTTCTCACGCTCGCGCGCCATCAGTTTTTCGACAATCTTTTCGACAACCACTTCGACCTGCTGGGTTTGTGGCATGGCGGCGATCTGTTCGACCATGTCATCTGCGTCTTCGTCTTCATCCTCGATCAGGGCTGCATTGAGTGGCTGGCTGAGCTTGGACCCGTCGCGATACAGCGCATTGGCTTTCAGGGCCAGTTTCCAGGACAGCATGTAGGCTGCCTGGCAGTCTTCAACAGTGGCCTCGTTCGGCATGTTGATGGTTTTTGAAATAGCGCCCGAGATGAACGGCTGGGCAGCCGCCATCATGCGGATGTGGCTGTCGACCGACAGGTACCGCTTGCCGAGACGGCCACACGGATTGGCGCAGTCGAACACCGGCAGATGCTCGTCCTTGAGTTTGGGAGCGCCTTCCAGTGTCATGGCACCGCAGACGAAGATGTTCGCGGCTTCAATGTCGGCCTTGGCAAAACCAAGATGGCTCAGCAGGCAGAAGTTGAAATCTTCCAGCTGTGCGGCCGAAATGCCAAGCGTTTTGGTGCAGAACTCTTCGCCCAGTGTCCATTTGTTGAACACGAACTTGATGTCAAAGGCCGACGCCAGACCGTCTTCAATCGCCTGCAACTCCTTCGAGGTGAAGCCCTTGGCTTTCAGGGTGTCATGATTGATGCCGGGGGCATTCGACAGTGTGCCATTACCCACGGCGTACTGGATGATGGCCTCGATCTGCGCTTCGGAATAACCCAGCGTATTAAGCGCGGCAGGCACTGCACGATTGATGATCTTGAAGTAACCGCCGCCTGCCAGCTTCTTGAACTTGACCAGCGCAAAATCCGGCTCGATGCCGGTGGTGTCACAATCCATCACCAGGCCGATTGTGCCGGTCGGCGCGATAACGGTGGCCTGGGCATTTCGGTAGCCGTGCTTGCTGCCAAGCTCGACCGCCCGGTCCCAGGCAGCAACAGCATGGTCAAGCAGTTTCTTGTCAGCACAGTTGACATGATCAAGCGGCACCGGGTTGACGGCCAGCTTGTGATAGCCCTGAGCCGAACCGCGCGCTGCCAGTTGATGGTTCTTCATCACCCTCAGCATGGCAGATGCGTTTTTCTTGTAACCGGGGAAGGCCCCCAGTTCGCCGGCCATCTCGGCAGACGTTGCATAGGACACACCGGTCATGATGGCAGAAATGGCACCGCAAATAGCGCGACCTTCATCGGAGTCGTAGGAATAACCGGAGGTCATCAGCATGCCGCCGATATTGGCAAAGCCCAGGCCGAGCGTGCGGAATTCATACGAGCGCTTGGCAATTTCCCTGGACGGGAACTGTGCCATGAGAACAGAGATTTCCAGCACCATGGTCCACAGCCGGACACCGTGTTCAAAACCTTCAATGTCAAATTTCGAGTTGGACTTGTCGAGGAAGGTGAGCAGGTTCAGGGAGGCAAGATTGCAGGCGGTGTCATCCAGGAACATGTATTCCGAACACGGGTTCGATGCACGGATATCGCCGGATGCAGGGCAGGTGTGCCAGTCATTGATTGTGGTGTGGAACTGAATGCCGGGATCAGCGCATGCCCATGCGGCATTGCCGATTTTCTCCCACAGGTCGCGCGCGTCGATGGTTTTGGCGACACCTTCGCGCATGCGCCATTTCAGATCCCACGTCGAGCCGTTTTCAACCGCGCGCAGGAACTCATCGGTGACGCGCACAGAGTTGTTGGAGTTCTGGCCCGATACCGTGCGATAGGCTTCGCCATCCCAGTCGGTGTCATAGGTGTCGAATTCGATTTCCTCAAAGCCTTGTGCGGCAAACTGCAGGACGCGCTTGATATAGCTGTCGGGCACATGCGACCTGCGCGCATCCTTGATGGCGCGCTTCAGGGCAGGGTTTTTCACAGGATTGTAGCAATCATCGCCCGGGCCGTCACAATTGACGCACGCCTTCATGATGATCTTCAGGTGCTGCTGGGTAACCTTGGACCCGGTCACGAGAGCCGCAACCTTTTCTTCTTCCTTCACCTTCCAGTCGATATAGGCCTCGATATCAGGATGGTCGACATCAACCACCACCATCTTGGCGGCGCGACGCGTTGTACCACCGGACTTGATGGCACCTGCAGCGCGGTCGCCAATCTTCAGGAAGCTCATCAGGCCGGATGATTTGCCGCCACCAGACAATGGCTCGTTTTCACCGCGGATGAAGGAAAAGTTGGAGCCGGTGCCGGAGCCGTACTTGAACAGGCGGGCTTCGCGCACCCACAGGTCCATGATGCCGCCTTCATTGACCAGATCATCCGATATTGACTGGATGAAGCAGGCATGCGGCTGGGGGTGTTCATATGAAGTAGTGGACTTGGTCAGCTTGCCAGTCTGGAAGTCGACATAGTAGTGGCCCTGACTGGGTCCGTCGATACCATAGGCCCAGTGCAGTCCGGTGTTGAACCATTGCGGGCTGTTCGGGGCACAGCGCTGGGTGGCCAGCATGTTGATCATTTCTTCGTAAAACACCAGCGCATCTTCTTCCGCATCGAAATAGCCGCCCTTCCAGCCCCAATAGGTCCAGGTGCCGGCCAGACGGTTGAACACCTGCTGGGCAGACATTTCAGAGGTATAGCGTTCTTCCTCCGGCAGTTCGGCCAGAGCTTTCTTGTCTTCCACCGAACGCCACAGCCATGATGGAACGGAGTTTTCTTCGACTTTCTTCAACCGCGCCGGCACGCCGGCCTTGCGGAAGTATTTCTGCGCAATGATGTCAGACGCTACCTGGCTCCAGGCCTTGGGCACTTCGATATCCTTGAGCTGAAACACGATTGACCCGTCAGGGTTCCTGATTTCGCTTGTCGCCTTGCGAAATTCCACCTGTGCATATGGTCCTTTGCCTTCGAGTGTAAAGCGCCGTTCTACTCGCATTGTATTCCCCTATTCAAAGCAGCATATCTGCTTTCATTTGTTCAAGTTGTTGTTTTCAAGCGCTTTTCAGCAGCCAAAACGTATTCACACGACCCTACAGACAAGATTGCACAGCAAAGCTCTCTCTTTACGCGTGCCTGACCTCCCGGCCCGTACGCACAAGACACAACTTCCCTGTTTGGACAGTGCGATATTATTCCGCTTTATCCATCGTTCGACGCTTGGAGTTCGGTAATTGAATTACCTTGGGGATGGCCCTAACTCCGAGCCGCCCCATGCCCCGTTCCCATGCACATGAATGTAGTGCTGATTACCGGTTGTCGTCAATACCTAGTGTGTTAACGAAAGCCTAACACAACATATGGTATCCACAGCCTTGACAGACTCTGTGGATAACCGGACATAGCCACGATTCGCCCTCGAAGCTCAACGATTCCGCGACGTTGGGTTGGATACTGTCCATAGATATTTGCCGTCACCCGGCTGTCATGATTGTGAACGCGGTGGTAATACCGCCCAATATGGCGGGGTTCACAAAACAGGCTTCAAATTTTTTTAGTTAATGACAGGTTAACGACGGCACATCCTTGGTTGTGATGTATGTCGTGAACACACGTATGGGTTGCAAATACTGACGCTGGGCCGCAGAATCGGCTGGGCTCGGGAGAATCGGCTGGGCTTGGGGGGAATCGGATTGAGTCCACGTCTCAGCGCGGTCGGTCAAGACCTGGTCATCGGCTCGCACGGTGATTTTCCAGCACGCGGCGCAGGGCGCTTGCATACAGGCGTTTCCAGCCCTTGTGTTGAGTGCGCAAGAACCAAGATTGCGCCAGATCCCATCGGCTGTAGACACACTCTTCCTCCTCACGCGACGCAAACGATCCCAGTCCGCTGAAATTATATGCGGTCATTTCACTGAACCAGACCTTGTCGCCGACGCACAGAAAGTCGCTTCGGACATGGTCGAGATCGCGCACAAGGCCTCTGGCATATTCGATTGCCTTGAAGAATCCCGAAGGAGGTTGCCAGTCATCGGGCAACGCTCCGTGATCATCCGGTGCCATGGGTATCTGCGATCCGGCCAGGTTAAAGAACGTTCCGCAGCGTTCGCCGTCCTTCCAGCCCGTGACACAGTAAACCACTGCCGGTTCGCCGGCTGTGGCGTAAACCTCTATTAAAACCGGTGGGCTTCCGTCGGGCATGGTGATGATCTCTTCTACGAAAACTGTGCGTGGCACCTTCTTGTAACCCCATTCGGCATTTCCCTGGCCGTATGGTCGCGATAGCCAGCGCGCAAACCGGGCTTCAATCGACTTGCGCTCGACAGCTCGACCGTCGAGACGGATATTGTAGCCTGAACCATTGTTTGCCTTGATGAAGGCCGCCCGGTTCAGCAGCTCTGCAGGAATTTCTCGTGCCGACGCGCCTTGCCAGAGTGTGGCGGGTATGGGCAATTCCGGGCAGCGATCGCGAACCCAGTCCTTGCTGGCCAGTTTGTCACAAAAGGTTTCAAAGACCGGATTGTGATCGAACAGCTTGCGCCAATGGAATTTGTCGTTGTGCTGCACCGGCGGGCACAGGTGTGGCAATCGTCCGCCATGGCGGCACAGCTTGACCGTTGCCCGCCAGTGCTTCGCGCACATCACTATTGCCGCAGACCTGACGATCAATCTGTCTGAAAACTCACTCAGCCTGTTTCCTAACCGTTTGGACGCATCAAGCACTTGTATATTGGAGGTGATGTAGTGACAGCCTATGAAAAAATGTATCTCGCCATGATTACACTCGGATTCGTATCGTTCGGGATCGTATACTCGTGCGCTTAATGGCTAGACCATAAAACTGATCGTTTCCAAAGTGCTAGAGCAACTTTATGCGTTCAATTGAACCCATGTTGCTCTAGACTTGCTGCTGATTGAACTGATCACTGCGGCAGGGAAGCACTCATGACAACCCGAACTGGCCATCTGAAAACCATAGAGCAACGGTTGTTGTGGCTGTCGCACTGGATGATCCACAATGCCAATCACATCCGGCCCAAGGCGGACGGCATCAAGGTTGGCGGACATCAGGCGTCGTCCGCCTCGATGGTGTCGATCATGACAGCGCTGTATTTCTCCGCGCTGCGCCCGGAAGACCGCGTCGCCGTGAAACCGCACGCGTCGCCGATTTTTCACGCCATTCAATACCTGATGGGCAATCAGACTCGCGACAAGATGGAAAATTTCAGAGGCTTTGGCGGTGTGCAGTCATATCCGTCGCGCACCAAGGACATTGATGACGTTGATTTCTCGACCGGCTCGGTGGGCCTGGGCGTTGCAATCACCTCATTCGCCTCGCTGGTGCAGGACTATATTGCAGCCAAGAGTTGGGGGCAGGGTGTGTCACTTGGCAGAATGGTGGCGTTGGTTGGTGACGCCGAACTGGACGAGGGCAATATCTATGAAGCCCTGCAGGAGGGCTGGAAAAACGATCTGCGCAACACCTGGTGGATTATCGACTATAACCGACAGTCGCTCGATGGCGTTGTGCGCGAAGGTCTGTGGCAGCGTGTGGAAAAAATATTCGACGCTTTCGGATGGGACGTGGTGCGCGTCAAGTACGGTCATTTGCAGCGCGCTGCTTTCGAGGAACGCGGCGGGGACCGGCTGAAGGCCTGGATCGATGCCTGCCCGAACCAGCTGTATTCGGCCCTGACTTTCATGGGGGGCTCGGTTTGGCGCAAGCGGTTGATGGACGACCTTGGCGATCAGGGTGATGTGACAGCACTCATTGACGCGCGATCGGATGACGAACTGGCTGAACTGATGGAAAATCTTGGTGGCAATTGCGTCGCTACCATGGCCGAGGCGTTTAACGCCGTCGACCATGATCGCCCGGTCTGTTTTCTCGCCTATACCGTCAAGGGATGGGGCACCCCCATTGCCGGCCACAAGGACAATCATGGCGGTTTGATGAACAAGACCCAGATGGCGGCATGGCAGCAGCATATGGGTGTGGCTGAAGGCGAGGAGTGGGAGAGATTTGCAACTGTCGCTGATCCGCACGCCCTGCAGGAGTTTCTCGATCGCGTGGCGTTCTTTTCCAGCGGCGCGCGCCGTTTCACGGAAGCAGCGATACCGGTTCCTGCCATCGAGCCATCCGCCGAGCGCGAGATTTCAACCCAGATGGGGTTTGGTAAAATTCTCGATGACCTGTCGAAGGGTGACAGCGTGCTGGCTCAGCGCATTGTCACCACATCGCCTGACGTCACCGGCACCACCAATCTCGGTCCATGGGTGAACCGGCGCAAACTATTCGCGCGAACCGAACAGGCTGACACGTTCATAAACGAGAAAATTCCGTCAACTGCGAAATGGGAATTCACACCCGAAGGCCAGCACATCGAGCTTGGCATTGCAGAGATGAACCTGTTTCTGCTGCTGGGCGCGGCCGGTCTGTCGCATTCGCTGTTCGGCAAGCGGCTGCTGCCGGTGGGCACTGTGTATGACCCGTTTGTGGCCCGTGGCCTCGATGCGTTGAACTATGCCTGTTATCAGGACGCCCGTTTCATGATTGTCGGCACGCCGTCCGGTGTCACACTGGCACCTGAAGGCGGTGCGCATCAATCAATCGGCTCGCCGTTGATCGGCATGAGCCAGGACGGACTGGCTGCGTTCGAGCCGGCTTTTGTCGATGAACTGGCAGTCATTATGCACTGGGCATTCGAGTACATGCAAAAGGCCGGCGAGGACGTCCGTGATGAGCGCACCTGGCTGCGTGACGAAACCGGCGGGTCGGTCTATCTGCGGCTGAGCACCAACCCGATCGAACAACCGGGCAAGCGGGCCAATGATGATTTTCGGCAAGGTACAATCGACGGGGCGTACTGGCTGCGCAAGCCGGGGCCAAACTGCGAGGTGGTGATTGCCTATCAGGGTTGTGTCGCGCCGCAAGCCATTGCAGCTGCCGGACGCATTGCTGAAGTCCGCCGCGACGTCGCGGTATTGGCG
>JBDNEZ010000305.1:0-3873 GCA_041690095.1 Anderseniella sp. | reverse complement strand
GTCCGGGGTGATGAAAGATGGCGCCCCGAAAATGCCTTTCTGTTCAGCCTCGACGCCCCGGTCCACAAGAATCTGCTTGGTTTTTACCGTGACCGCCTGCTTCAGCCAGTAACCTGGATTGTCGACCAGCCCTTCAAGCGCACCGGCAATGGTGTGCTTGTCAGCAATATCCTCACCCAGGCCGAATTGCTTGTGAAACACCCGTTTGCAGAATTCCGACAGCCAGTCTTCATCACGACCGGCCACCGCCACTCTCGTGGCCAGCAGGCTGAGTTGCGGAAATTCTTCCGGCCGCCTGAAACCCAGATTATGCCGCCCGCACAACCGCTCCATATCGCGCCACATATACCTGCCCTTGAGGGGATACAGATTGAACGGCGATGTCGGCCAGCCCTGTTTTTGGAAAACCGGTCCGAGCAGGAACGCCATCCAGCGTACTTTGATACCGGCTGAACTCATCCAGTCATCAAGTCGTGCGGCCGACACGTACGCATAAGGGCTGGCGAAATCGAACCAGAACTCCAGTTCACAATCAGTCATGAATTTGCGCCTCGGCTATGAATGTCCTGCCGCAGACCTCAACTACGATCAGACAGACGGACTTGATCCGTTCCGCCCAACACCATGCTGGTCACGGGTCACCACATCAAAACACAAAGGCAGCTCCTTGCAAGAGCTGCCTTCTGGGTGTTTTCAACCGGTCACGAGACCTGACGATCAGTCAATCAGCTGACGATCACCTTGGCACCGATTCTGACCCGGTTGTGCAGATCGATGACTTCTTCGTTCAACATGCGAATGCAGCCGGAAGACTGGGCTGTTCCGATGCTGGCCGGCACGTTGGTGCCGTGGATGCGATACAGGGTATCCCTGCCGCCCTTGAACAGATACAGAGCTCGTGCGCCGAGCGGATTGTTCGGCCCGCCTTCCACGCGTGCAGGCAAGGTGCGTCCGTACTTCTTCTTTTCACGCGCGATCATTTCCTTGGGTGGATGCCAGGCCGGCCATTTCGCCTTGCGCGCAATATTCGCTGCTCCCGACCATGTGAAACCCTGGCGACCGACGCCAACGCCGTATTCAATGGCCTTGCCTTCGGCGAGCACGAAGTACAATTTGCGTTTACGTGTGCTGATGATAATCGTGCCCGGCTTTTCCGACGTCCGGTAGCTGATCGTCTGCTTGCCACGATACCGCGAGCGACCGCAAAACTTGCCCCCCGTGCTGCTGCTGGTGCCGCTGCGCTGGGTGTTGTTGAAGTTGTACCGTACCCGGCTTTCAGCCAGTGCGCCGGTTGTTGTCGCGGCCAGTGCGGCCAGGCTTGATATAAATGTGCGGCGATCCATTTTCATGGTCTCCTGTTTGCATGTTCTGAGAAACAGTGATTCGATTAGATGACACCCTACAATCCGGGAGCGTCGTTACAAAGGGCCAGATGACGTTTTCAAAGTAAAAAGCGGCTGAGAATTGCCAGTCGCCGACGCACATCCAGTGTTGCAATCCTGGGTGAAAAATCCGTTTCAATCTGATGAGACAGGCCGGAACGCGCGAAATCAGCAATTGTACTTGCCGCCGCCCGGTCGTCGTCCCCGACCACAACGGTACTGGAGCGCACCACAACCACATCTTCAATGCGCGCGTTCAGGCATTTGCCGTGGCACCCTGAGATGCTTTCTCCGGCAACTGCAAGATCATCAGACACGGCAATAGCGAGGCCCGACGCACTGGCCTGACCAACGATGAACCCCATGCACGGTTTTGCAATCACTGCGACAAGCAGTGCCATAACCAGCATGCGGGACAGAAGGCCTCGATACATGTGAGAAAAACTCCTCAGATTTTCACCACATAATATCCGCGAATTCGCCCCACAAATCAACCTCGCGACGTTCACCAGAACGTGAACGGAAACCGTACAGGACGCATTCGGGTCCGATACCCTACCTCGTGTGCCACTCGTTGGTTACTTGCGGTTCTGCCGGTTTTCGATCAGATCATCCACCACGGCCGGTTCGGCCAGCGTCGAGGTGTCGCCCAGGGTTGCAAAATCATCTTCGGCAATCTTCCGCAGGATGCGCCGCATGATCTTGCCGGATCGTGTTTTCGGCAATCCGGGGGAGAACTGGATCTTGTCCGGTGAGGCGATCGGCCCGATCTCGGCACGCACATGGGCAACCAGCTGCTTTTTCAGATCATCGGACGGCTCCTGTCCCGTCATCAGGGTAACATAGCAGTAGATGCCCTGGCCCTTGATGTGGTGCGGGTAGCCGACCACGGCTGCTTCGGAAACTGAATCATGCGCCACCAGGGCTGATTCAACCTCGGCTGTCCCCATGCGATGACCGGACACATTGATCACGTCATCGACACGGCCGGTAATCCAGTAATAGCCGTCCTCATCCCGCCGGCAGCCATCGCCGGTGAAATACTTGCCCTTGTAGTGCGAGAAATAGGTCAGGATGAAGCGTTGGTGATCGCCGTAAATCGTACGCATCTGGCCGGGCCAGGAATCGGTCAGGCACAGATTGCCGTCTGCTGCACCTTCAAGCACGTTACCGTCATTGTCGACCAGTTGCGGCTGAACGCCAAAGAACGGGCGCGTCGCTGACCCGGGTTTGAGATCGGTCGCACCCGCCAGCGGCGTGATCATGATGCCACCGGTTTCGGTTTGCCACCAGGTATCCACAATCGGGCACTTCTTCTTGCCGACAACATTGTAATACCATTCCCAGGCTTCCGGATTGATCGGCTCGCCCACGGAACCGAGCACACGCAGACCCTTGAGTGATGCGCGGTTTACATAGTCATCGCCGGCCCCCATCAGGGCCCGGATTGCCGTTGGTGCCGTGTAGAAGATATTGACCTTGTGCTTGTCACAAATGTCCCAGAACCGGCCGGCGTCCGGATAAGTCGGCACACCTTCAAACATCAGGGTAATCGCGCCATTGGCCAGCGGTCCATAGACCATGTAGCTGTGTCCGGTAACCCAGCCTACATCGGCAGTACACCAGTAGACATCGCCTTCGTGATAATCGAACACATACTCATGGGTCATAGAGGCCCAGACGAGATATCCGCCGGTTGTATGCAGCACACCCTTGGGCTGGCCAGTGGACCCCGACGTGTACAGGATGAACAGCGGGTCTTCCGCCTTCATTTTTGCAGGCGGGCACACCGGACTGGCCGCCGTCATGGCCGAGTGATACCAGACATCACGGCCTTCCACCCAGCCAGTCTGGCCACCTGTCCGGCGCACGACCAGCACCTTCTTGACCGTGACACCGCCCTTTGCAGCGATCTCGATGGCCTTGTCGGTATTGGCTTTCAGCGGGATCGGTTTGCCGGCGCGCAGGCCTTCATCCGCCGTTACCACGAACGTCGATTCGCAATCGACAATTCTGCCGGCCAGAGCGTCCGGCGAAAATCCGCCGAATACAATCGAATGAACCGCGCCGATGCGCGCGCACGCCAGCATGGCATAAGCAGCTTCAGGAATCATCGGCATGTAAATGGTGACGCGGTCGCCCTTCTTGACGCCGTTCGCCTTCATCACATTGGACAGCCTGCAAACCAGTTCATGCAGTTCGTTGTAGGTGATTTTCTTGTCGTCAAACGGATTATCGCCTTCCCAGATGATTGCCGTTTGATCGCCGCGCTTCTTCAGATGCCGGTCCACGCAATTATAGCACACGTTGGTGATGCCGTCTTCATACCACTTGATCGATACGTTGCCGGCGAAGCTGGTGTTCTTGACCTTTGTGTAGGGTTTGAACCAGTCAATGCGCTTGCCGTGCTTGCCCCAGAATTTGTCGGGATCCTTTACCGACTGCTTGTACATTTTCAGATAGCCTTCATTGTCAATGAGGGCATTCTTTT
>JBDNEZ010000304.1:0-19905 GCA_041690095.1 Anderseniella sp. | reverse complement strand
TGTTTTCCACATAGGTGGCTTCCGCCATCTTGTAACCGGACCGGCGCATACCGCGCTTCGACGGCGAGGTTTTTCGCTTTGGGATAGCCATGACAAACTCCGTAAATGTGGGGGCCGCAAAAAGGTCTATTGCCCTGCAGCCGCCTTGAAAAAACGTTCGGATAAACCGGGATGGCGCGGCTTATAGCTCGTGTAGGGTCAAAACACCAGAGTTGATTTGCACAGCTTCCCAATATTGGGCGATCGGAACAACACTCCAGGGTCAGGAAGGCTTGCCTGATCGATCCCATATGCGCCATGGTCTGAATTCGGCATTGGGTTTTCAGGATCAGGCGGATTCCGGGCTGGTGTGTGAACTGCTGCCAATCTCGATGCGGCAAAGGGGCAAATAGTGGCAGACGAGAAAGCGATGCAAAATCCGGTACTTGTCGTTGACCTCGACGGCACACTTGTCGACACTGATCTGCTTCACGAAACCTTCTGGTCCGCGTTTGCCAATCAATGGACTGCGCCGTTTCATTCGCTGCGCGCACTTGCTTCTGGCCGCGCTCACCTCAAGCGCTATCTTGCAGGTGTGTCCAGCGTCGATGTGGCGTTGCTTCCTTACAACAAGGCTGTCATTGAATACATTGAGCAGTGGCGATCCCGTGGTGGACGCACAGCACTGGTGACAGCAACAGATCAAAACCTCGCCGACAAAATTGCTGCGCACCTTGCCCTGTTTGACGATGTTTACGGGTCCGACGGATCCGCCAATCTCAAGGGTGACCACAAGGCGGCGTTTCTCTCGAACAACTATGCCGAGACCGGCTTTGCCTACATGGGAGATGCGAGTTCAGACTTGCCGGTCTGGCAAATGGCGTGCAAGGCCATCACTGTCAACGCTGGCAAGAACCTTAAAGTCAGCGTGGAGGCCCTGGACGCAGAAGTCGAGCATCTCACAAATGGCGATGGACATACCGGCGCATATTTCAAGGCGCTGCGTGCGCACCAATGGTTGAAGAACATGTTGGTGTTTGTCCCGATGATCACAGCACATCAATTGACGATGCCGGCCTTTACGCAATCACTGTTGAGCTTTTTGGCATTTAGCCTGATTGCGTCGAGCGCTTACCTCGTCAATGATATGCTTGATCTTGATGCCGACCGGGCTCATCCGCGCAAGCGCTATCGTGCGCTGGCCTCCGGCGCCCTGCCAATTGGTCACGCGGCCGGTCTGGCAGTTGTGTTGCTGGGTGGCGGCCTGATTCTCGCGACCATACTGGGTTTTCAGTTTGTGCTGGTGATGCTCGGCTACTATGCTGTCACAACCGCTTACTCTTTTTACCTGAAGCGCCGTCTCATCATCGATATTTTCACGCTGGCGACGCTTTACACGACCCGGATAGTTGCGGGCGCGGTCGCAACGGATATCACCTTATCTGTGTGGCTTTTGGCGTTCTCGATGTTTTTCTTTTTCTCGCTGGCCGCCATCAAGCGGCAGGCAGAGCTGGTGGATGGCGTTGCTACAGGCGAAGTATCTGCTCGTGGACGCGGCTATCACATAGACGATCTGCCGATCGTGGCCGCCATGGCGGTTGCATCAGGCTATGCATCGGTTTTGATCATGGCGCTTTATGTTAACAGCCCGGGCGTTGTTCAGTTTTACAGTCAGCCGATGGCGCTGTGGGGTATCTGCCTGGTGTTGTTGTACTGGATCAGCAGAATGGTCATGGTGACCCATCGTGGGCGCATGCATGATGACCCGATAGTGTTTGCCATCAAGGACCCTGTCAGCTTGATTTGTGGTGCTTCGGTCACTCTGCTTGCTATTCTTGGGATCGTGTTATGACCGTGCAAATCCTGGTGCTGCGATACACTGCCTTTGCTGCATTTGCCACATTAGCCAATCTGTTGACGCAACGCATTGTCCTCAGCGTGGACCCGTCAACAATCGGGCTTTCTGCGGCAGTTCTTGCCGGCACACTGGTCGGGCTGATCATTAAATATTTGCTGGACAAGAGCTGGATTTTCCATGATCGCAATACCGGGATCAAGGCTCATGGTCAAAAATTTGCACTTTACGTGGCCATGGGGGTGGCAACCACTGCAATTTTTTGGAGTGCCGAGATTCTGTTCTGGCTTATTTGGAAGACGGATTTCATGCGCGAAGCCGGTGCAATACTGGGTCTCGGTATCGGGTATGTCACAAAGTACAATCTGGACCGTCGGTTCGTGTTTACTGACGCGGTTTTAAACACAAGGCAGACCTGATGCAGTTGGCTGGTTGGGGCAGATTCCCGGTTCACGATGCGCACGTTACAGCACCACGCAGCGAAGCTGAAATCGTTTCGTGCATCCAGCAGGGTCAGGCTATCGCACGCGGCAACGGTCGCGCGTACGGCGACAGTGCAATCAGTGTGACCAATACCATCCACATGCGCCACTTCAATCGCATGCTCGGTTTCGATGACACAACCGGCACGCTGATTGCCGAAGCCGGGGTGTTGCTGGCAGACATTATATCGGTCTTTCTGGGCCGCGGCTGGTTTCCGGCAGTTACGCCCGGTACCAAATTCGTCACGCTGGGTGGCATGATTGCTGCTGACGTGCATGGCAAGAACCATCATCGTGATGGCGGCCTCGGTAATTTTGTCGACTGGATTGACATCATGGACGGCCACGGCAAGCCGCAGCGCTGCTCGCGGCAAGAAAACCCTGATCTGTTCGCCTGGACCATAGGCGGAATGGGACTTACAGGGGTTATTCTGAGGGCAGCTATCAGGTTAAGGCGCGTTGAAACAGCCTGGATTTCGCAGACGGTCATTCCCGCTCCAACCCTGGATGCGGCAATGGATGCTTTCGAGACCAACTCAGATGCAACCTATTCAGTGGCGTGGATAGACTGTGTGAACACCGGCAACAAGCTGGGCCGTTCACTGGTCTATCTGGGGGAACACGCCACCCTTGCAGACCTCGGCGCCTCACAAAAAGCACGGCCGTACGCAACCCCAACAAGGCGACGTTTGACAGTGGCGTCCAGGGTGCCGCACTGGTTCTTGAACCGGCTTTTCATGCGACGGTTCAATGATTTCCTCTATTGGCAAGGATCACACAGCACCATGCAAAAACTGGTGGATTGGGACAGCTATTTCTATCCTCTCGACTCGATTCCGGGCTGGAACAGGATTTACGGATCCAAGGGATTTGCACAGTTCCAATGCGTGTTGCCGCTTGCTCAATCGCGAACCGGCCTGCGCGCTTTGCTTGACGCCATATCAGATTCAGGGATGGGGTCGTTCCTGGCTGTCGTGAAGCGTCTTGGAGATCAACCAGGCCGCTTCTCGTTTCCGATGTCCGGTTACACTCTCGCCATCGACTTCCCGCTGAACGCCAGATCCTTGCGACTGATGGAGACGCTGGACCGCATCACGATAACCCATGGCGGACGTTTCTACCTTGCAAAGGACAGCCGCATGTCATCTGAAACCCTGGCAGAATCAGACGAAAGGACGCAACGTTTTGTCGCTATGCGGGAGAAAGCTGGCATGCGACAGCAGTTCCAATCAGCGCAGTCTCAAAGGTTGGCGCTTTGAACAAACAGGCGATCCTCATACTTGGTGCAAGATCAGACATCGGCATGGCCGTGGCACACAGGTTTGCGTCACAGGGATACCGGCTTCAGCTTGCGGCAAGGGACGCGGCAAGCCTGGAGGCTGACAAATCAGATATTGAAGTCCGCCATGGCGCCTCCGTTACGCTGCACGAATTCGACGCGCTTGCGACGCAAACTCACGCAGCCTTTGTGGATGGCCTTGAGGAACTGCCATCAATCGCAGTGTGTGCTGTCGGCCTGTTGGGTGATCAGGCAGCCTCAGAGCGCGATGTGAATAGCGCGATCAAGGTCATGCGCAGCAACTATGAGGGACCAGCCAGCATATTGGCGGAACTGGCGAACCGATTTGCCGAACGCGGATCGGGAACACTGGTCGGCATCAGTTCCGTGGCAGGTCTGCGTGGCCGCGCAACCAACTACGTCTACGGCTCAGCCAAAGCCGCCCTCACGACTTTTTTGTCGGGATTGCGCAATCGACTTGCCCGGCACGGCGTTCACGTTGTCACCGTCCTGCCAGGCTTTGTAGCCACCCGCATGACCGAACATATGGACTTGCCGGCGCTGCTGACGGCAAAGCCACAAGAAGTCGCCGAGGCGATACACCGTGCAACAGAGAAAAAACACAACATCATATACATACGCCCGGTATGGCGTGTTGTTATGTTTGTGATAAGATTGATTCCAGAGTCAATATTCAAGAAAATGCGCTTGTAAAACTTATTGCAGGTATTGATTGCGCTATCTTCAGATAACTTGACGCCCGTTGCTCACTCAAGCCCGTCCTTCACACCGGCCAGCAGGCTGGCAGCGCCCTTGGTGAGCAGGGAAATGTCCGACCCGCAGGCTACGAATGTGAAGCCGTCATTGAGCAGCTGCGCCGCGAACTTTGCGTCAAATACTAAGGTGCCCACCGGTACGCCCCTGGCCATCAGCTTTTTGGCAACCGGCATGACGTGGTCCCAGACAGCCGGGTGCATCGGCTGGCCCACATGACCCAGGTCCGCGCCGATGTCTGCCGGGCCGAAAAACACGCCGGTAATGCCATCGACCGCCGCAATCTGTTCTGCCTGGTCCATGGCCTGTTTGGTCTCCAACTGGACCAGCACCGCTGTTTCATCTTCCACCCGGTCGAAATAGTCGGTCACCCGGCCAAATGAATTGGCGCGCGTCGCTCCGCTGACCCCGCGTATGCCGCGCGGCGGATAGCGTGTTGCAGAGACTGCCTTCTCGGCTTCGACCACCGATTGAACCATGGGAAACAACAGCCCCGGCGCCCCGATGTCCAGCAGCCGCTTGACCTTGACGGCATCATTCCACTCAGGCCGCACGATTGCCGTCGTGGAACTGGCCGCAAGCGCCTGCAACTGGCCCATCACCAGCGGAAGTTCGTTGGGCGAGTGCTCCATGTCCAGCAACATCCAGTCATATCCGGCAGTTGCCAGAACCTCGGCTGAATAGTTGTTGCTCAAACTGGCCCACAAACCGATCTGCTTTTGACCGGCACGGATGGCCTGGGTGAAACTGTTGGTCTGCATTTTCATATAATTGCCTTTTCCATAAACGCCTCGCGGCGCTCAATCCGGTCATAGTTGAACGGTGTCAGGTCGAGCGACCGGTACTCGCCATACACAATCAGTTCCGCCGTACCCCTGCCCATGGCAGGCGACTGCTGGAAGCCGTGACCGGAAAAACCGTTCACGAAAATGAAATTCTGAACTTTCGTATGACGCCCGAGAATGGCGTTCTGGTCAAGCGTGTTGAAAGCATAGTGTCCGACCCATGAATTGGTCAGCCTGATGGCTTCAAACTGCGGTATGCGGTTGGCGATGGCCGGCCAGGCCTTCTCTTCCCAGATGCTATGGTCTTCGACGAAATCATCATAATCGACCGCGGGATCAGCATCGGGAGGACACCCGGCCATATAGTACTGCCCGTCAGTGCGCATGTGCACACCGCTTGGATCGATGGTCAGCGGCAGGTCGCGATCGAGCGGGGTCTCCGCTGCAAAAATAAACGTATAGCGTTTGCGCGGTTCAACCGGAATGTCGATGCCTGCCATGCGTGAGGTCAACACGGCGCGCGGGCCTGATGCGTTGACGACAGTGCCGCACGCAACGATCTCGCCGGATTTCAGAGTGACGCTTTCGACCTGTGTGCCGGCTGCATTTCTGGTCATGGCGACAACTTCATTGGCAATAAATTCAACACCCTTCTCGCGCGCCGACCGCTTCCACCAGTCAAACAGGGTCGCACCGTCAAAATACCCTTCATCGACAAGGTTGTGGTTTGCGCCGACGATGCCGTCAACATTGTAAAACGGGTAGGCAGCCGCAATCTCGTCGCGCGTCATGTGCCGGGTGCCCGCGCCACATGCCGCCTGTACTTTCTGGTTCTCCTTGAGGATACCGGCGAAATCTTCATTATCCGCCAGGTACATATAGCCGAAGCTGTGGATCAGGGGCTGCGGCACGCGCGGGTCGTTTCCCATGTACTCACGGAAATTCTTGACGAACTCAGCGCCAAATTGTGAAACGCGCACATTGATCTCGTTGGAAAACTGTTGCCGGATGCAGCTGTTGGTGTGGGATGTGGAACAGAACTCGTAGGTCGGATCGCGCTCGACAACCAGAACCGAACCGCCAAACTCCGGATTGCTGGCCAGCCACCAGGAAACCGATGAGCCATACATGGCACCGCCCACGATAACGACATCATAACTGGCGTTGATCGGGGCTTGTAAATTCTGCGTCATTCCGCTGCCTCAACTGGTTCTTCAATGCAGCGATAATGCTGAATTTCGGATACTATACGCAAGCATCATTTCGAACTGTCAGCGAACCAGCAGAACCGGCGCCCGAACGGTGCGCAGCATGGTCGTGGTGGTGCTGCCAAAAATCAACGTCCGCAATGCCGAGTGGCCGAATGCGCCCATCACCAGGATCGCATCGCGACGCGCAGACATGTAATCGCCCAGCACCTTTTGTGGTGCACCATCGGCAATGTGGATGATGCATGAGGGCGAGCGATCCACGACTTTGGAATAGGCTTTCACAAACCACGACTTGTCGGCCGTGCCCTTGGGGCCTGCAGCGACCAGATGCAGTTGCATGCCGGTAAACAGCGGCGATGCAACCACGAAGTCGAGTGCCTTCAATGAAGCAGACCCTCCGTCAAGCGCGACAACGGCAATGCCCGGTGTCTGGATTTTTCGTGACGCGATCAGCACCGGCTTGACGCTTGCGCGCACGACCCGTTCAATTCTCGACCCGATATGATTGCTGTCGAATTCACTGGTTACACCACGCTTGCCGATAACCACCAGATCCGCGTCTGCCTCGCGTTCTACAATGGTGTCAACGACGCGGCCGTGACGCAGCAGCCGGTTGATCTCGGAAACACCCCCCGCAATCAGCAGCTTTTCTGCTTTCGCCAGCATCTCCCGACCGTTTTCGATGGCCAGCTTGCCTTCGGCCTCGTCGATACGGGTCAGTTCCTCCAGCAACTCGCTTTTCACGCCCAGCCCGATCGCACCGCTCAGATCCTTACGCGCAGCCACCGCGTCCTTGCGCCGAACCACATGCAGAAGCTCGACACTGGCCTCGAGCCGCGTTGCCGCCCACGCAGTCAGTTCGCACACGCTGGCGGCGTAGGAGGAAGCATCAATACAGGCGAGAATGCGTTTCATGATTAACTCCCCAATCAGTGACCATTGGTGTTTTTTGATGTATCAGGTGCGTCATGAACGGCAAACCGTCCCACCATGCTGGCACTGGCCTCATTCAATCCGACGACCTCGACCGACGCTCCCTCGCGGCGGAACTTCAAAACCGCCTGGTCCAGAATAGCGATGGCCGAAATATCCCAGAAATGCGCATCGGACATGTCAATCACCACGCGATCAAGTACTTCCCGGAAGTCAAACGCATCAGTGAACAATTCTGTCGAGGCAAAAAACACCTGTCCGGAAAAACGGTAGGTGCGGCAGGAACCATCAGCAGACAGGTCCGAGGTGACGGTAAACAGGCTTTTGACCTTGCTTGCAAAGAACAGTCCGCTGAGTACGACGCCCGCCAGAACGCCCTGTGCCAGGTCATGCGTCCACACCACGACAACAACCGTTGCCAGCATGACTACCGATGACTGCCAGGGATGGGTTTTCAGGTTGGTGATGGACTTCCAGCTGAACGTGCCGATGGACACCATGATCATCACGGCCACAAGAGAAGGCATCGGGATCTGGCTGACCAGTGGACCCAGCACGACGATCAGGAACAGCAGAAAACTACCGGCGACAAAGGTCGACAAACGCGTACTGCCGCCGGATTTCACATTGATGACCGACTGGCCGATCATGGCGCAACCGCCCATGCCACCGAGGAATCCGGTGGCAAAGTTGGCAATGCCCTGGCCCTTGCATTCGCGGCGTTTGTTGCTTGGTGTGTCGGTCAGTTCATCGACAATCTGGGCTGTCATCATCGATTCCAGCAGCCCGACAACCGCCATGGTCAAGGAGAACGGAAAGATGATGCGCAGCGTTTCCAGCGTCAACGGCACGTCGGGGATCAGCAGATACGGCATGCTGGAGGGAAGCTGGCCCATGTCGCCCACGGTATTCACGCCAAGCCCGCCATATATCGACACGGCGGTCAGCGCCACAATCGCCACCAGAGGCGACGGCACTGCCCTGGTCAGGCGCGGAAACAGATAGATGATGCCAAGGCCCGCAGCGACCATCGCATAGGTTACCCAGGTCACATTGATGAGTTGGGGCAACTGGGCGATGAAAATCAGTATTGCCAGCGCATTGACGAAGCCTGTCACCACCGATGTGGAGACATACTGCATCAGCAGATCAAGCCGCAAGAACCCGGCAATGACCTGCAGCACGCCCATCAGTATGGTGGCGGCAAACAGGTATTCGACGCCATGCTCACGGATCAGGGGCACCACCAGGACCGCAATCGCCGCCGTGGCAGCCGAGATCATGCCCGGCCTGCCGCCCACCAGTGAGGCGATGACCGCGATGGAAAACGAGGCATAGAGGCCGACCTTCGGATCGACACCGGCAATGATCGAAAAGCCGATGGCTTCCGGGATCAGGGCAAGTGCCACAACGATGCCGGCGAGAATGTCGCCGCGCGGATTGGACAACCATTCGCGCCGCAACGTGGCGATTGAAAACATGAAACAGACCTGTAGAGAAAAAACCAACCCTGACGGCAACTGAGCTGTTGGACTCCGCATACCGATATGGGATCTGGCCTTGATTGATGGTGGTTACTTACCGGACAACACTTGCCCGCCGCAAGGGACAACAGGACGCGGGCGCCTTCACTGCAGCTTGAGGCAATCCAGGTACGGCACTGTCGAATTCACCCGGTTTCTTATGGTGCGCGCCCTTGCCCGCACCTTCGGGCCGGGATTGCCGGCATTGCGCACAGTCGGGTTTGGCAGAGCCGCGGCCAGGCGTGCGGCCTGGATTTTTGTCAGTGACTTGCCGGATTTCGCAAAGTGGTACAGTGACGCCGCCTCAGCACCGTAAATGCCGGGGCCCCATTCCGCAGTGTTGATGTAGACCTCGACAATCCGGCGCTTCGACCAGATCAGATCGATCCACATCGCAAGCGGCAGCTCCAGTGCCTTGCGGATATAGGAGCGTGACGGCCACAGGAACAGGTTCTTCGCCACCTGCTGGGTGATCGTGGACCCGCCGCGTGATGGTCCCTCGTCTTTTTCCAATACCTCTGAGACCAGACCTTTCAGGGTCTCCCAGTCAACACCGTCGTGTTCACAAAACCGGGTATCTTCGGCCGTGACCACCGATCGCACCAGGTTCTGCGACGTCTCGGCAAGCGGACGCCAGCGATAATCGATTGCATTGCCGTCTAGTCTCTTCCACAACATCATGGCCGTCACCGGCGGCGGTACCACCGTATAGACCAGCGTCAGCAGATACGGCAGCGCCAGCAAGCCAAACAGAGTGTACAGCCCGTAGCGCAGCCATGGCCGTTTACTGGATTTTATCAATGCTGCCATCGCTTGCCGGTTGCGCTCTCTTGCCGCCGGAATTAGAAGATGGCGGTAACTAGGGTCAGGACCTAGATCATTACCCCAGCCGGGCGCGATACGAAACCGGCTTTATGACAGGAGCGTGCGACGCCAAATGACATTTCAGGCTGCACTGAAGACCACTGCCAATGAAATCGAAGCTCTTCTCGACGAGTTGTTGGCGGTGAAGACCTCGCTTGCACCGCGTGTCACGGAAGCCATGCGCTATTCCGCACTGGCACAAGGCAAGCGCCTGCGGCCGTTTTTCGTCTCCGAGAGTGCCCGTATCCTGGGGGCTGATCACCAACAGGCGCTGCGCGTGGGCGCCGCCCTCGAATGCATTCACTGCTACTCACTGGTGCATGATGATCTGCCTGCAATGGATGATGACGCCCTGCGCCGCGGCAAACCCACCTGCCACATTGCCTACGACGAGGCGACCGCCATACTGGCCGGTGACGGCCTGCTGACGATTGCATTTGAAATCATTGCCGACCCGGCCACTCATGCAGATGGCGCGGTACGCGCCGCCCTGATCCTGGAACTGGCAAGAGCCGCAGGTCACAACGGCATGGTTGGCGGCCAGATGCTGGACCTTGCTGCAGAACAGAAACAATCGCATGATCTTGATGAGATCATCGCCATTCAGAGCCTGAAGACCGGCGCGCTGTTCCGTTTTTCGCTGGAAGCCGGAGCCATCCTCGCCAAGGCCGGTCCTGCGGACCGAACCGCCATGCAGACCTATGCCGACAAGGTCGGACTGGCGTTCCAGATCGCCGACGACATTCTTGATGTCGAAAGTTCGCCGGAACAGTTGGGCAAGGCAACCCAGAAGGACGCCGATGCCGGCAAGGCGACATTCATCGACCTGTTCGGCCTGGACGGCGCCAGGCAGAAAGCCAGCGCGCTGGCCGACGAGGCGTGTGACGCACTGGCCCCTTACGGCGACAAGGCTACGATCTTGCGCGACGCAGCGCGATTTATTGTCGAGCGCAAGAACTGATCATTCCGCCGCAATACCTGTTCCACAAATTCGTCATGTGAGATTCTGCACATCGCCGCAATCGGCCATGTGCGAGTGTGATTGTCGTCGAGAGGGCAAAACCAGCCCGCCAAAGGACACACTGAAGAACAGCAACGAAGGAACAGACCAATGAAGGCTCTTCTCATCGCAGCCATCATCGCAGCCGGGTTCGCCATCGTTGGCACCCAGACGGCAAACGCCGGCAACAAGAGTTACGCTTACGAATATTGCCAATATTACAAGATCCGCGCACTGGGCGCACAGGACCTCGACCGCAAGGATTACCTGTGGGCCAAATACCGCGCCTGCCTGTACGAATACGGCGCCTATTAGGCACCTGAGCATCAATTCGAACGTCGAATAGTTCCGGGACGGCTGGAGCTAGAACGGGGTGAGTATAGCGAACACACTGGCTTCGCACTCATCCCGTTCAACGCATTTGGAGGGTCCTGTTTCAGGGCCCGGGGCCGGCCTCAGGCGATTTTCAACACAGGCAAGGCAGGTTTATTCCGCCGCCTGATTTGCTTCCCCGCCCCATTTGTTGACCACATAATCATCAACGATCTGCTTGAACTGATCGCCGATGTCATCGCCGCGCAGGGTTTTGACTTTCTTGCCATCGATGAAGACCGGCGCTGCAGGTACTTCGCCGGTACCGGGAAGTGAAATGCCGATATGGGCATGCTTGGATTCACCAGGCCCGTTGACGATACAGCCCATGACCGCAACCTGAAGCTCTTCAAAGCCCGGATAGGCCTTTTTCCACGCCGGCTGCTGGGCACGCAGATAGCCCTGGATATCCTGCGCCAGATGCTGGAATACTGTCGACGTGGTGCGACCGCAGCCCGGACACGCGATAACCATCGGTGTGAAATTGCGGATGCCCATTGTCTGCAGGATTTCCTGCGCGACAATAACCTCGTTTGAGCGATCGCCACCGGGATCGGGTGTCAGCGAAATGCGGATCGTGTCGCCAATGCCTTCCTGCAGCAATACGCCAAGACCGGCGGCAGACGCCACAATGCCCTTGGACCCCATGCCGGCTTCGGTAAGCCCCAGGTGCAGCGCATAATCACTTCGCGCCGAAATCTGGCGATAGCATGCAATCAGGTCCTGGACTTCGGATACCTTGACCGAGATGACGATCTTGTCCTGCGGCAGGCCGATTTCCTGGGCGCGCGCGGCAGACTGCAGGCCGGACTCGACCATCGTGTGATGCATCACCAGACGCGCGTCTCTGGGCTCTGCCAGACTGGCGTTCTCGTCCATGTACCTGGCCAGCATGGCCTGGTCCAGCGAACCCCAGTTCACCCCGATGCGCACCGGTTTGTTGAACTCGATAGCGCGCTCGATCATCATCGAATAATTGCGATCCTGCTTTTCCTTGAAACCGACATTGCCGGGATTGATGCGGTATTTCCCCAGCGCTTCGGCACAGGCAGGATGATCGCGCAGCAATGTGTGGCCGATATAGTGGAAGTCACCGATCAGCGGCGTGTCGATACCCATCTGGTCCAGCCGGTCGCGGATGTGTGGAACCGCCTTGGCCGCTGCTTCCTTGTCTACCGTGATGCGCACCAGTTCCGAGCCGGCACGGGCAAGCGCTGCAACCTGTTGCGCAGTGCCTTCGATGTCGGCGGTATCGGTATTGGTCATGGATTGCACGACAACCGGGGCACCGCCACCGATCTGAATCTTCTCGCCAACCTTAACACCAACAGAGGTGCGGCGCGGCTGAACGGCCGAATAGGCCATGGGCTCAACTCCTGAAAATGGATAAATAGCTTGTCGGGATGTTTATTGGCACGGGTTGACCTGTAATTTCAAGCGGCGCATCGGCGCAGCACCGCTTCAATTTCAATTTACCAGGCTATGATTGCAGGTATATGATGGTCCAGGTCATGATTTAAAGCCTGTCTGTCTCAGGAGTTGATACCATGGATGCAAAGGTTGCAGACGAAAGCTCGAACCAGCCCATGAAGCTGATCGAGAACCTGCCGTTCGAAACTGACTGCGGCATTGCCGGGCGCGGGCGGGTTGGTCTGATTGTGCTGGCCAGCGATTATACCATTGAGCAAGAATGGCGTGGGATATTCTCGCAATTGCCCGGACTGGCGCTGTATCACAGCCGTATTTTCAACGACGATCAGATAACACCTGAGACCCTTCGGGCAATGGAACCGCGCATTCGCGACAGTGCCGATGTGTTTCTGCCCGGCGCCACAATGGATGTTATCGCCTATGGCTGCACCTCTGCCTCGATGGCAATTGGCGAGGAAAAAGTCTTCCAGCGTATCCGGCAAGCCCGCCCCGGCGTTGCCTGCACCACGCCGATCACCGCTGCATTTGCGGCTTTCGAGGCTTTCAAGGCCAGGAGAATCGGTGTTCTGACGCCGTATCGCGCTGACGTGAACAAGATTGTGGCCGACTATATCCGCGCGCGCGGCTTTGACGTACCGGTTTTCGGCTCGTTCAATGAACAGTCCGATGCAGTGGTTGCCGGCATTTCACCGGCCTCCATTCGTCAAGGCGTACAACGGTTGCTGAAAGAGGCAGACGTTGATGCCGTGTTTGTGTCCTGCACCTCGGTCAGACTGGTTGAAGCCGCCGCTGATATCGAACGCGAAACCGGCGTACCGATCACCTCCAGCAACCATGCCATGGCCTGGCACACCGCACGGCTGGCAGGCGTTGCCGACAAGCTGCCGCAATTTGGCAAGCTGTTTACGCTGTAGAAACCATAAAACTGCTGGGTGCTGACATATCACAATAGTGCAGGCGCGAACATGATCGCCAGGCCTGCCAGACACAGTGCGGCCCTGCCGGCAAGTGGCAGGCCGCGCACGATCAGCCCCTTGCTGATCAGATACAGCGCAAACGCGATCCGGCAAAACGCCAGCAAGGCTGGCAACAGGTGCTCGGACGGTTCGATCAGGGCTATGTCGGCCACCATTGCAAGCGGGATCAGATACAGCCCCACGCCTAGCACCATGGCGTGGCCGGCAACTCTCAGCCAGGGCGCTCCGGCCATCCCGGCGGCAATGAACACCGTGCCGCATACCGGTGGAGTGATGGTCGACAACAGCGCATACCAGAACACGAACAGGTGTGCTGCCAGCAGCGGTACACCGAGTTGTTGCAGGGCTGGTCCGGCCACGGAAATGCAGATCACATAGGCTGCCGTGGTCGGCACTTCCATACCGAGGATCAGGCAGGCCAGTGCGGTCAGCAGCAGGGCCGCCGGCAGCCATCCACCTGACAGTTCGACAATCAGCGAGGTAATCTTGACACCCAGCCCGGTTTGCCCGAGCACCCCGACAATCAGGCTGGCACACAGGATGATTGACGCGATCAGGGCAATCTGGCGGCCGCTGGTCTCGATAGCTGTCGAGAACCGCTCGACAACCTGCTCGCGCCGGGCAATGCCCTGACCGGTGAACAGCAGCAGAATGGCAGCTGACAGGATGGCTAGGGCAGCGGCAAACTGGGCCGTGTAACCAGCGTGAAACAGGCGCTCCATCAGCACCGCAAACGGCACTAGGAAAAACCCGCCGGTGATCAGCAGCGTCCGGACCGGAATGCGCGCTTCATTCCCCATGCCTTTCAGGTCATAACGGTTGGCGAAACCGTCGACGCCGAACCACACCGCACAAAAGAACAACACGGCAGGCAGGATCGCGGCCGCCATGATGGCGGTATAAGGCGTTGAGGTAAGCTCCACCATGACAAAAGCGCCGGCGCCCATCAGGGGCGGCATGATCTGTCCGCCACTGGAGGCGACCGCTTCCACCGCTCCGGCAAATGCCGGCGGATAGCCGAGCCTGCGCATGGCCGGCAGGGTGAAAGACCCGGTCGAGGCGACATTGGCCGAGGCAGATCCTGAAATCGACCCGAACAGGGCTGATGCCAGCACGGAGACCTTGGCCGCCCCCGCCTTGAGACGACCGGCACTGGCCAGCGCCAGGTTCATGAACCCCTGGCCTGCCTCACCGGCATTCAGCACAGCGCCGAAAATCACAAACACGGCCACAATCGAAACTGACACGCCGGTCAGCTGTCCCCAGAGACCGCCTTCGGCTATCACCAGCGTGCCGAGAAAACTTTCCACGGGAAGACCGGGATGTCCAAGCTCGCCGGGTACATGATTGCCGAAAAGCCCGTACAGCAGGGCAATGGCTGCCACGCAAGGCAACGGCCAGCCAATCGCCCGGCGGGCCATTTCCAGCACGCAGATGATCACAATGATACTTGCCGCCAGCTGCCCGCGCCCGATCAGCGAACCATACTGGTCCGACAGAGAAGCTTCAAAAAGCGCGATCCAGATACAGACCGCGATGGCCCCCAGACCCAGGCCCCATCCGACAACAGTCTCGATGTGGCCCCGCCCGGCCACCAGCATGATCCAGGGCACGGCCAGGGCCATGTGCAGCGGACGCGATACCAGGTTCGGCACCAGCCCGGAGAAAATCAGCCATAGATGAAAGGCGATGGAGGCTGCCCCGAGCAACAGCCATACAGGCCTGATCGCCGGGGCAGCATCTGGTTTTTCCACGAGAACTTACCTTGTCGGCAAGCTGCCTCAGCGCAGCGTGTCCGGTACCTTTATGGATTTTTCGTCGTAGTATTTCAGCGCGCCGGGGTGCAGTTTGCCAGCCATTGCAGTCAGATAGTCCGGCGTGACGCCATTCCACCACTTCGCGGTTTCGCCCATGCCGGCCTTGCCTTCCCAATAGGTTTTGGTCAGTTCGTAGGCGGTAGCGTCGTCCATGGCTGTAGTGGTGTAGGCCATCACCGGCAACGTGGTGGTGGTGACGTCCGTGTCGACACCTGCATAGGTGCCGGCCGGAATGGTCAGCCTGTCCCGCTTGGTCATGGCAAGCTGGTCATCGCTCAGCGACAGCACATTGACCGGCGTGGACGCAGCAGCTTCAAGCACATTGGGGGCCGGATAGGAACCAGCCGTCGCAAAGCCATCGATCTGCTTGTTCTTCAGCGCTGATACCGCCGACGACAGTTCCACCTCGGCCAGCTTGACCTTGCCCTCAAGGCCGAACAGATTGATGTATTTCTCCGCTTCCCGGGCACCAAAACTGCCCTTGCCGATCAGGAAGGTCTTGCCGTCAAGGCCGGCAAAGTCCGTCACGCCGGAATCCTGCCGTACCACGAAGTGCATGGTCAGCGACGGAATCGGGAACAGACCCCTGATCTCATCGAACTTGGCGTTCCTGGGCTCAAACATCTTCTTGCCGGCCATCGCCAGCTTGACCAGCGCAGGTGGCGTGGTGAAAACATAATTGCCGGTTCGGGCCGCGGCCTCCTTGACGTTCTGCACCGAGCCTTGCGACTCTTCCACCGTCAGAATGATGTTACCGCCGGAGCCTTTCTTTACTGCTTCGGCAAGTTGCACGCCCATCTGGTAATACGACGATGTGGACTTGGCCGACTTGTAAGTGACGCGGGTTTCCGCGCTCGCCGTAACCGGCAACAGGGCCGCAGCAGTTAGGGTGAAAGCGAGGGCAAACTGGTTATGGCGAGACATGGACGTCCTTCCCTGTAGATGACTGGTTTTCGACTGTTGGCGGAAATTAAACACGCTCGGACATGATGCACAACAATTCAAACATCATGGTAACGCCGGCAAGCGCCGTATGGCCTGCCGCATCGAATGGCGGCGACACCTCAACCACGTCTGCGCCGACTATATTGAGGCCGCGAAGCTGGCGCAGCATGGCCTGCGCCTCGCGCGTTGTAAACCCGCCTGCTTCCGGTGTCCCGGTCCCCGGCGCAAACGCCGGGTCAAGGCAGTCAATGTCAAACGTGACGTAAGTTTCGTCATCACCGACAATGTCGCGGGCGCGTTTGATGGTGTCGTCGAGACCGGCAGCAACGGCTTCTTCGATATCAATCATCGTCACACCATGTCTGGCGCCGAATTCACGGTCCGACCAGTCGTACACACCACCGCGGAGGCCGATCTGGACCGTCCGCTTCGGGTCCAGCACACCTTCCTCGATGGCCCTGGCAAACGGTGTGCCGTGGGTGAACTTCGAGCCGTGGAAATAACTGTCCCACAGGTCCGAATGGGCATCAAACTGGATCATGCCGACAGGCTTGCCGCGGCCCAGCGAGCGCAGGATCGGCAACGAACACAGATGATCACCGCCGGCCGACAATGGCCGGATGCCGGAAGCCCTGACCCGGTCATAGAATGCCTCGATGCGCGACAGCGCATCCATCAGGTCTGCCGGATTGACCGGGGCATCGCCGAGGTCGGCAACATTCGCCAGCTTGAACGGCTCGATCTTCAGATGATGATGAACCATGCGGATCATGGCGGATGCATCACGCATCTGGCGCGGGCCATGGCGTGGCCCGGGGCGGTTTGTCGTGCCGCCGTCCCAGGGCACACCGATCAGGCCGATATCCACGTCACCTGCATCTTCCAGCTTCACCTGCGGCAGCCGCATGAAGCTTGCAACACCGGCAAAGCGCGGCACCTCCAGCCCGGGAACCGGCTGGTAGAAATCATTGTTGGGTCGAGACATTTGCAAAACTCCTCCTGCGCAATTGCATGCACACTATCGCGCAATCGACTTGCCGACCAGATCAGGATGGTATTTGTTTGTGACCATCAACAACGCATTGCCTCGGGAACCGAACACCGACATGAATCTTGCCCATTGGATAGAGCGCAACGCCTTGGAACGCCCCGATGAAGCTGCCGTGGGTATTGGAAACGACATTGTATTCACCCACGGCGAACTGCGAGACCGGGTGCAGCGGCTGGCCGGAGGATTGCTTAGTCTCGGCCTGAAACGCGGTGACCGGGTGGCGCTGGCGATGAAGAACGTGCCGGAATATTTCGAGGTCATGTTTGCCTTATGGCATGCGGGCCTGGCCGCGGTTCCGATCAACGCGAAGCTACATGCATCCGAATTCACCTACATTCTGGAAAATTCCGGCTGCCGGGCCTGCTTCGTCACCCCTGCCCTGTATGACACCATCACCGCTGCGAATGCCGAAGGTCTGGATCACGTCATTGATGTCGCCAGCGATGCATATGCGAGCCTGATGGCCAGTGAACCGATGACAATCAGTTTTGTCGAGCCGGATGAACTGGCCTGGCTTTTTTATACCTCGGGCACCACGGGCAGGCCCAAGGGCGCAATGCTGACACACCGCAACCTGGTGGCCATGACGCTGAACTATTTTGCGGATTTCGACCGTGTCATGCCGGGTGACTGCTGTATTCATCCTGCGCCCTTGAGCCATGGTTCCGGCATGTGGATGTTGCCGCATTCGTGTGCCGGCGCCTGCAACATTGTGCCGACGTCAGGCGGCTTCGAACCGGGCGAGATCTTCGATCTGATTGCGCACTGGACCGGCGTGTCGATGTTTGCCGCCCCCACCATGGTGCGACGCATGACAACCTGGACCGGCTCTGCAGATGTTACCAACCTCAAGCTGATCATCTATGGCGGTGCGCCGATGTATGTCGAGGACTGCATTGCGGCACTTGACCGGTTTGGCCCGAAACTGGCGCAGCTTTACGGACAGGGTGAAAGCCCGATGACCATCACGCACCTGTCGCGCGAAGACGTCGCCAACCGTGAGCATCCGAAATGGCGGCACCGGCTCGGTTCTGCCGGGGTGGCCGACTCATGCATGCATGTGCGCGTGGTCGATGAGCACGGCGCGGAACTTCCGGTTGGCGAAAAGGGCGAAATCGTCTGTCGCGGCGATGCGGTGATGCCGGGATACTGGAACAACCCTAAAGCCACCGCGTCTGCCCTGCGCGATGGCTGGCTGTGGACCGGCGATGTCGGCGTATTTGATGAGGACGGCTATCTGACCCTGACCGACCGGTCGAAGGACATGATCATTTCTGGAGGCACCAATATCTATCCGCGCGAGATAGAAGAAGTGCTGTTGCAGATGCCGGAGGTAGCGGAGGCCTGTGTCATCGGCAGGTCACACGCCGACTGGGGCGAAGTGGTTATTGCCTATCTGGTGCGTGAACCGGACAGTGACCTGAACGAAGCTGGCGTCGATGCCTACTGCCTGGCCAACATGGCTCGGTTCAAGCGCCCGAAAGCCTACCGGTTTGTTGATGTGCTGCCGAAGAGCAATTATGGCAAGATACTGAAGACCGACGTTCGCGACATCGAAAAAACCCACGATTGGACAGAGTAATGACTGTTATCCAGACTCAAGGCGTGCACCACATCACGCTGAACGGCGCAGACCGGCAGACATCAATTGATTTCTGGGAAGGCATTCTCGGCATGCCGTTCGTGTTCGAGCAACCCAATCTCGATGCGCCGGACACCAACCATCTGTACTTTGATCCCGGTGACGGACGGCTGATCACCATCTTCACCAATGAGGACTGGGAGGTCGATGCACGGCCCAACCCCAATGGCGTCGGCAATCTGCATCACCTGGCGTTCATCGTCTCACGCGCCACCTATACCCAGGCCGGCGAACGGCTGGAGGCCGCCGGGTTCTCCAATTCCGGCGATGTCGACCGCGGCTTCATGGATTCACTATATTTCCGCGACCCGCTCGGCCAGCTGATGGAACTTGCCTGCTACAAGTTTGACCCGCCGCACGGCTTCACCCATGCAGATGTACTGCACCAGGCCCACAAGATCCGCATCGAGAACGACGACTACAATATCGCCGACAAACACATCGCCGACGCGCTCATGGTGCTGGTCCAGAAATCCACCGGGACACTGAGTGACTAGGGTTGGGATGTGGGCGCTTGGGTTTAGCATGGACATCAGCCATCTTGCAGATTTCGGCTGCCAAGAACAATCATTCCGATAATTAGCAACGAACGGCCGTTTCGAGCCCCAAGAGATCCTAACAAAGCCGTTAAGAAAAATGTACTTCTTCAATGGTTTAGTGAGAACAGGCTGGTACACCACAGATAGAGAACGGAAGTGGATCGGAGTGTTCAATGCTGGGCCTGGACAATGCAATGTGGGATGACGGCGAATGGATTAGCTGGGATGAGATTAACCAGCAAATTCAATATAAGGAGTGGGGAGCGAAATATCCGAACGCCGATCGCGCGTTGATACCTGTTTTCGAGCAGCTCCTAACGGTTGCACAAGAGTATTTCGATAAAACAGGGAGTCATTTGCAGGTCTATGGAGACATCGGAGAACTCTACGGCGCGATTACCTACGGCATCAAACTCAATAGGAATTATGCTAAAGGGTCTGATGGG